>JAYVOS010000366.1:0-4283 GCA_043757775.1 Chloracidobacterium sp.
TTGCGAAGGCAACCGGCGTGGATATGCACACTCTTGACCGCGAGATAGCGAAGATCCGCCAGCTTGATCCATATCCGGGACGACAGTATTCGTCCGAAGATGCTCAGTATGTCGCCCCTGAGGTTTATATTGAGAAGCTTGACGAAGATTATGTGATATTTTTTGCGGACGACGGCAGCCCGCGGTTACGTATCAGTCCGACATATCACAAATTGCTCGACCAGTCTGAGACGACCAAGGAAACAAAGGATTTTATTAAAGATAAGGTTCGGTCAGCGGTCGATCTGCTTCGAAATATTGAGCATCGGCGCCAGACGATCTATCGAGTGGTCGAGTGCATAGTTTCGCGACAGCGGGCGTTTTTGGATCATGGTGTCGAACAGATCAAGCCGATGATGCTAAAGGATGTCGCCGAGGATATCGGAATGCATTTATCAACGATCTCCCGTGTCGTTAACCGAAAATATGCTCACACTCCGCAGGGCGTTATCGAGTTGAGGCGTTTTTTTAGCGAAGGGATGCTAAATGAAGAGGGTGAAGAGGTTTCTACCCGCATCCTAAAGCTTAACATTAAGAAAATGATCGAGGAAGAAGATACGAAAAAGCCGCTGACTGACGATCAGATAGCTCGTATTCTTGCGAAAGACGGTGTCAAATTGTCACGAAGGACGGTCGCAAAGTATCGCGATCAATTAAACATTGCCGGATCGAGAGAACGGAAAACCGTTATTTAATGACCGGGTTACATTAAGGGAAATAAAATGAATATCGAAGTTACAGGACGTCATATCGAAGTTACACCCGCTATTAGGTCACATATTGAGGACCATTTTGCGAAGATCGAGTCGATCTTCGACGGCAAAGCGTCGAAGGCACACGTTATCATAGCGGTTGAGCGGGGAATGAGCCGTTCAGAAGTAATTATTAACTGGCGAAGTGATGTTTTAACCGCAGAGACTAGCATCGGGGATATGTATCAGTCGATATCGCAGACGATAGATAAGATAGAAAAACAGGCGCGGCGGCTTAAGGATAAGGTTATAGATAAATCGCATAAAGCCACCAAAGCCTCGGAGATCGCGATCGATCTCGAAACGGCGAACGAAGCAGCTTAGGCCATTTAATTACAGCTTATGCCAAAAAAAAAGCAAGCGAATGACGATCTTCCCGGCTTTGTGATAATCACGGGCCTAAGCGGTTCGGGAATGAGCTCGGCGACGGATTCGTTTGAGGATCTAGGCTATTTTTGCGTCGATAATTTGCCGCTGACGCTGCTTTCGACGTTTGGGCGCCTTTTGGTTGCGGCAGACATGCGGAACCCTGCGATCGAAAAGGCGGCTCTGGTGATAAACATACGCGAGCGACATTTCCTTGCGGAGTTTCCAGGCGAACTGCAAAAGTTGGTAAAACGCAACCTTGCACCGTTTGTAGTATTTTTTGAGGCGTCAGATGACGTGCTACAGCGGCGTTTTTCTGAGACGCGGCGGCCGCATCCGGCGGATAATGGCAAAGGGTTGTTGTCGGCGATCCGTGCCGAGCGAAAGGCTCTCGCAGAAATACGAAAGCTTGCCGATCTGATAATCGACACGTCCGAACATACGGTTCACACGCTGCGGCATCTGATCGTGCAGAAATTTAGCGGGTCAAAGGACGGCGTGCCACTAAAGGTCGAGGTCGTTAGTTTCGGGCATAAATATGGTAATCCGCGAACGGTCGATCTGATGTTTGACGTGCGGCATCTGCCGAACCCGTATTTTCAGAAAGAGTTGAAACATCTGACCGGCGAGGATGCGGCGATCATTAAATATCTTAGCCAACAGCCGGAGGTTGGGGAGACAATAGGGAAATTTACGGATCTGCTGCTATATCTGCTGCCAAAATACCGGCGTGAGGGAAAATCTTATTTGACAATAGGTGTCGGATGCACGGGTGGGCGGCATCGGTCGGTGTTTGTCGCGAACAGCATCCGTAAAGTGTTAAAAGATAATGAGTTTGACACGTCGGTAACCCATCGCGACATGGCAAAGTAACCTTTAGTTTTATGAGTGAAAAGAAAAAGATCGGCGGCGTAATTGTCTCTCACGGGCAAGTTGCTAACGAATTGTTGTCTGCGGCTGAGGCTGTCGTCGGCGATCTGAGCCATATCACCGCTGTATCGATCGGTTGGCACGACGATGTCGAAATGGCGAAAGCGGAGATCGCTCGGGCAATCAAGGAAGTGTCGCAGGGCGTCGGCGTTTTGCTGCTGACGGATATGTTTGGCGGAACACCGACCAATATCTCAGCGATGTTTATCGATAGCGAAGACATTGAGATCGTCACGGGCGTAAATCTGCCGATGGTCATCAAGGTCGCGTCGTTTAACCGCGAAGTGACGCTCGAAGAACTTGCGATCGAGGTCGAGGCGCAGGGAAAAGAAGCGATCTGCCGTGCAAAACCGTTGCTTGTGCCGCAAAAGATGAGAAAAGATGCTTGAGGCACACCTGTTGGTGACAAATACATTGGGGCTTCATGCGCGTGCGGCGGCTCAGCTTGTGCGTCTTGTTAACAAATTCAAATGTTCGGTGACTCTACAGCGTAAAGACACGGGGCAGACGGCTGATGCGAAAGACATTTTGAGCGTGCTGCATCTTGCGGCCAGTCGCGGGATCGAGTTAATGATCACTGCCGACGGCGAAGACGAAAGCGAAGTCATGTCGCTGATCGAAAAGCTATTTGCTGACAAGTTTGGCGAAGAATAATTATCAGAACCGGGAGCGGTTGCGACCGGGTTTTTATTTATGAGTAATAAAAAAGCAGGGATACTCGGGGTTCCGTTGGGATTTGGGGCGGGTCAGACGGGCAGCGAGCTTGGTGTCAACGCGATGCGGCTGTCTAAGATACGCGGGCGGCATCTGGCGGATCATATTCGCGCGCTCGGATATGAAGTGACCGATCATGGCGATGCTGTGATCGTGCAGCCTGACGATAATGCACCTGCCGGGCATCCCAGACATCTGCCTGAAATGCTTGCATCGAGTGCGAATATCATCGCATCGCTCGGCGTGATACTTGGAAATGGCGAATTTCCTATTGTATTGGGCGGTGATCACGCGATAGCGATACCTACATTCTCCGCAATAGCCGCTCATTACCGCGAACAGGGAAATGAGATCGGGTTGATCTGGTTTGACGCTCATGCGGACATCAATACGCCGGAAACATCGCCCTCCGGCAACATTCACGGGATGCCGCTGGCGACGATACTCGGTCATGGCAACGCTGAATTAACTAATTTGTGCGGCTATTTGCCAAAGTTAGATCCCAAATACTTTGCACACGTCGGAGCACGCGACATCGACGAGGGCGAACGTACTCAGATCGAGAAGCTTGGGCTGCGGGACAATTTTTTTACGATGAGCGACATCGACAGGCGCGGTATGGCGGACTGTGTCGCTGACGCTATCGACATCGCATCAAAGGCTTCGGGCGGTTATGCCGTGACGTTTGACGTGGATATGATCGATCCGCGTTTTGCTCCCGGCTCCGGCACATTGGTACGCGGCGGTGCGACCTATCGCGAAGCCCATCTCGCCCTAGAAATGATCGCCGAACGCGGCGGCATGGTCTCATTTGAGATCGTCGAGGTCAATCCATTGCTCGATCAGAGTAATATCACAGTTGAACTGGCCTGTGAATTAATACTTTCTGCTCTTGGAAAGACAATTCTTTAGTTTGAAAGATAATCACTACTTTCTGCCCACTTGTCGCGCAGCTTTGCGCGATAAAAGCGCACTATTGAGTGATCGAAGCGCATCTCTACGCGAGTGTCGCGCAACTCTGCGCGGTTGAAGCGCAGTTCCGCGCGACTGAAACTCACTATTGCGCAATTGATGCGCGGCTCCGCGCGATTGACGCACATATCTGCGCAATAAAAGCGCGGCTCTGCGCAATAAAAGCGCAACTAAACGCGACTGGAGCGCCGATCTGAGTAACTTTTGCACGTCTCCGGACACGAATCCAACCGTTTAGATACCGCTCATTGTGTGATACTATCGCTCAGTCGCAAGTCTGACCCCGATTTCAAAAAATAAAATGATGCCAAATACGCCGCGAGCGCGTAAAATAAGGAAGAGGCTAATATTAGCCCCGGCACAACTGCAATATGTTAGCCCGTAACAAAATGTCTGGAATAAATATCGGCATAAATCGCAGGCCTGATGCTATGAAGTGTTGACCTCGCGGGAGTCGAGTTTTGTTAAACTCGAATTCTGACAAAAGAAAACAACCCGCGAGATCAACAA
>JAYVOS010000367.1:0-16134 GCA_043757775.1 Chloracidobacterium sp.
CTTGTTTCGGCTCATGACACGCGAGACCGTCTCACTCTTGGGAACGGGAGATCGTTTGTCTCGGATATACACAATTTGATTTAGCCACGAATGGACACGAATGTCACGAATGTGGTTTTTCGATCGTCGCTGACGCGACGTGGGTTTTTATATTTTTTTCATTCCGTTGGTTAAGATCCAACCGATCCTACAATAAGGCATCGCGATGCGACGAAAACCGAGGCTTTACGGAGCTACACGCAAAAAAGCCGGCGGACGGATCCACCGGCTTTTTTGAAATTATTATGGCCCGGGATCTAGGGTGTGTCGGTCCGCTTACCCGCGACGAGCTTGACCTGTTTTAGGCCGGTGCCGGTCCATTCGTAGTAATAGTTGCCGCATTTTACCTTTTGGTTATCGAGTCCGCCGCCGGGAAAACCGGTCAGGACGACGAGACGGCTGTCTGCTTTGAAATAGAGTGCCTCGCCCAGATCATCGCGCGTTTTTGGCGCGTCGGCGGGCAGGCCATTTTCGGGCAGATCACAAAAACCAAACCCGACTCCCTCAAACTCTCTAGGGAAATACACTTTACCGTTTCGCCCGTCGATGATCGTCCATTCCGAGCAATTTGTTCCGCAGCCCCAGTCGGTCAGTATGTAATGCCCGGCAAAATTTACGCCTTCTTTAGCCGCGTTTTTCAAATTTGTGCGAAACATACGCGCATTTTTGTGGCTCTTGAGATCCACGGTTACGCTGCGGATCTTTTCGGTTTTGACAGCGTATTTAGCAAATGTCGGCTGTTTCTGACCAAAGGCAAAGGTCGCCGCGCAAAAAACTACTACTGCGACAATAAGCAATTTATCCAATTTCATATTCATATATTGAGATCGTCGTCTTTAGACATCAAGATTTTTCACGTCGAGGGCGTTGTCTTCGATAAATTTACGGCGGGGTTCGACCTGATCGCCCATTAGGACGGTGAAGATACTGTCGGTTTCGATGGCGTCTTCGATACGGACCTGGAGCATCGTCCGTTTTTCAGGATCCATGGTGGTTTCCCATAGCTGCTCGGGGTTCATCTCGCCCAGACCTTTGTAACGCTGGATGGTGAGATCTTTTTTAGCCATCGCCATTACCTTTTCGAGCAGTTCTTCACGCGAATCTAGCGTTTCGCTTCTTTCGGCCTCACCAACTATAAACGGTGCCGGGAAATCAATTTCGAGACCTTTTCTCAGCTCGACAGCTTTTTGAAACTCGACGTAGCTCGCAAGGTTCCAGTCGATCTTGAGCCGCTGGCCGTTAGGGTATGTAATGTCGATCTCCCACAAGCTGTGCTCGACGTCACTCGCGAGCTCCGTGTTGTAACCGGCATTTGCCAGTTTGCCCTCGATCTCTGCCATCATCTCCTGCTCGCCAAATATCTTGCGCAGACGGACAGTGTGCTTACTCAAAATTCCATCTTTTCCCGCAAAAGCGTCAAGCAATAACTGGACGAGTATCGAATCGTTATATACCCGTCTGGCAAGCCGCTCAGAGTAATTTTTAAGCTCGGTCGTCTGCTCAAGTGCCTTTGACAGCTTTGCCCCTTGGATCGGATTACCGTTCGAACTGATGTGCGAGTCGCCCGTCGCCATTCGCATCAGGTAGCTGAACATCGCCTTTTCGTCCTTGATGTACTCTTCTTTTTTGCCGCGTTTGACCTTGTAGAGCGGCGGTTGGGCGATGTAGATGTATCCGTTTTCAAGCAACTGCGGCATCTGCCGATAAAAGAATGTCAGCAGCAGCGTGCGAATGTGGCTGCCGTCAACGTCGGCATCGGTCATCAGACAGATCTTGTGGTAACGCAGTCTTGTAACGTCAAAATCGTCTTTGCCGATGCCGGTTCCGAGAGCGGTGATCAAAGCCTTGATCTCGCCATGGCCGAGCATCTTATCGAAACGAGCCTTTTCAACGTTCAGAATTTTACCCTTGAGCGGCAGGACGGCTTGATTTTTTCGATCGCGACCCTGCTTAGCCGATCCTCCCGCCGAATCTCCCTCAACGATGTAAATTTCTGATAACGCCGGATCTTTTTCCTGACAATCGGCGAGTTTGCCGGGCAGTGTAGAGCTTCCCAATGCACTTTTGCGGACGATCTCGCGTGCCTTACGGGCTGCATCGCGGGCGCGGGCTGCATCGACTGCCTTACCAACGATCTTTTTAGCCACACCTGGATTTTGCTCAAAAAACTCACCCAGTTTTTCGTTTAAAAACGACTCGACGGGTCCTTTGACCGGAGAATTCAATTTACCCTTGGTCTGCCCCTCAAACTGTGGCTGCGGTATCTTGACCGAGATCACGGCAACCAGTCCTTCGCGAACGTCATCGCCAGTCAGCGTGACCTTGGCATTTTTGACCATGCCTGACGATTCGGCGTAGTTATTGATAGTACGCGTGATCGCTCCGCGAAAACCCGAAAGGTGTGTCCCGCCGTCAACGGTATTGATGTTGTTGGCAAAGGAAAAGATCTTTTCATCGTAGCTGTCGTTATACTGCATCGACACCTCGATCGAGAGGTCGTCTGAGATCATCTCGAAATAAAGCGGCTCATCGTGGAGCGGCGCTTTGTTGCGGTTGAGATGTTTTACAAATTCAGCGATGCCGCCTTTGTAATAAAAATCGTGCGATTTTTCAGGCTGCTCACGTTCGTCCTTGATGTTAATGCGAATGCCTTTGTTAAGAAAGGCCTTTTCACGCAGACGCTCCGACAGCTTTTCAAAGCTGTAAATTGTCGTTTCAAAGATGCTCGAATCTGGCCGGAATGTGATCTTGGTGCCGCGCTTTGTCGTCGTGCCGGTTTTTTTCAGCGGAGCCATCGAGATGCCTGCTTCAAACTCCATTTCGTGCGTCGCACCGTCACGCCAGATCTCAAGCCGCAGATATTCGCTTAGAAAGTTTACGCAGCTCACACCAACGCCGTGTAAGCCTCCGGATACTTTGTACGAATTAGAGTCGAATTTGCCGCCCGCATGCAGGATCGTCATCACGACCTCAGCCGCCGAACGCCCCTCTTGCTTGTGCATATCGGTCGGAATGCCGCGGCCGTTATCGACAACCGTTATGGAATTGTCTATATGGATCGTAACATCGATCGTGTCACAATAGCCCGCAAGAGCTTCGTCAACCGAATTATCTACGACTTCGTAAACCAAATGATGCAACCCTATCTCGCTCGTCGAACCGATGTACATAGCGGGGCGCTTACGCACCGCATCGCGTCCCTCGAGGACTGTTATGGAATCTGCTCCGTACTCTTCTTTTGCCTTAGCCAATTTTTGAAACCTCTGTCTGTAAAACTTGTCGATCTTGGTATATGAATTCTGTGTTTTTTGTAGATCTTTTAGATGTGAAAATCTGCCGAAATCTAAAAAGATATTTTAACATTTCTTAGCAGACTAAGACAGCGGGGAATGGCGATAAATGGCTTTATTTTATTGCAGTTTGACTGCTCCCGCACTAACCGAAAAAACGGCCGCTGATTCACCAAATTTTTGGACAAAACTATCCTTCGAAGTAGTCACAAAAGTTTGAGTTTTGCCTTGCAAATAGTCGAGCAACTGGCCGATACGTGCATAGTCGAGTTCGGCGTCGATGTCGTCGAGCAGAAAAAGGGGATACTCGCCGCGTGTCACCTGGTAAACAGTTATGTTCGCAAGTTGTAGCAGCAGCAGAGCACTTCGCTGCTGACCAGCAGAGCCAAATTTTCTCAAGTCGTGGCCGTCAAAAAGTATTTCAAGCTCATCACGGTGGGTTCCGATCAAAGCATGTCCGGCAATAACCTCTGCCTGCACCCGAAGCTTTAAACGCTCGGTGATCAAAGCGTGATAATCGGCGAGGTCGCCTTTCCCCTCCAGTGAAGACTGATATCTGACCGACGTTTCCTCACGTCCAAACAGCTTTTTTTCCAATACTTCATTAAGACGCTCGACGAAACGCACTCTGGCTCTGTGGATCTTTGCCGCCAGCGTCGCGAGTTGCGTGTTCCAAGGCTCGAGCATATCTGCAGTCTTATCTAGTGATTGCTCGTTGTCACGTGCCTTTTGGAGCAGAGCATTTTTCTGTTTGATCACTCGATTGTAATCAGCGAACACCTGAACAAAGGGAGGGTGCAGCGATGTGATCCCGGCATCAAGAAAACGGCGGCGTGCATCAGGCTGGCCGCGAACAATATCAAGCTCGTCCGAATTGAACACAACGGCATGGAGCTGCCCTAGATAGCGTTGGGCTGTCTCCTTTTTATCGTTCACAGAAAGAGTTTTGATGTTGCCTTTGATCTCGACGCGAAGCTCGCGGACGATCTCCGGCGATTCACGCACATCGCCGCGAATGAACGCAGCTGTCTGGTCAAAATTTACGGCTTCCAGCAGTTTCGCGGTCCTAAATGAACGTGTTGATGCTAAAACAGCTATCGCTTCGAGCCAGTTTGTCTTGCCTTGTCCATTTTCGCCGACCAGAATATTCAGACAATTTGTGCACACAATTCCTCCTTTTAGATTACGAAAATTCTCAGCATTTATTGACTCAAGGAGCATTTTGAGATTTTAACATTTATGCGTAATCACCCGCTTAAATTACCGACTATTGAATTTTTCGCTTTCTATTTTGTTTTTCTGAATATACAATGCATTAGCAGTTTGTTTAAAATAAGATGTTGAACATTCTTTAACAAACATCTTCCTCGCCTATTAAAAATGAAACTATTAGCGATCTTCATTCTCACATTTGCCTTTGCGGTTTCAGCCTCGGCTCAGACCCGTCTTGCCGTAGGTGCTCCAGCACCTCCTTTTTCCGGAACTTCGCTGGACGGAACCACTATTGATCTGAACGAACTCAAAGGCAAGGTCGTCGTGATGACATTTTGGTCGACGAAATGTGAGATCTGCCACGTTGAATTTCCAAAACTCAATCGTGTTATCAAAAGTTTCGATGGCAAAAATGTGGTTTTTCTATCCCTTACGATGGAAAATGACGCTAAGGTCGAAGCATATTTAAAGTCGAACCACCTCGATACCCAGGTTTTGCCTAATAGCTTTGGCACTCTACTACAGTATGCTGACCGCGACAAAAGCGGCAACCTCGATATGGGATTCCCTTCGTATTTCGTCATAAACGATGCCGGTGTCATAGAATACAGATCCAGCGGCTACGACAAAACAGAATCACTCAACTCAACTCTTACTCGACTTTTAAGTAAATAGTACTGATTTATTTCTTGACATAACCCGCTTTTGAATCTAAAAGTGGTTTATGAAGAATTTTTGCGCCCTCATCACGATACTTGTATTTGTCGTTTCGCTCTCTGCTCAAAAACTGACAGCCGGGCCGGATTCTACTTCGCAGCCTACCTTTGTTGTCAACGGTATGGACGGTCAAAGGATAGACATCGCAGACCTTAAAGGAAAAGTGATCGTCCTCAATCTTTGGTTTATCAATTGTCCTAATTGTATCGAAGAAATAACTGCATTAAACCAGCTTGTCGATCAGTATAAGGATAATAATGTAATATTTTTGGGCCTTGCAGCGAGCCCAAAAAACGAGCTTGTCAAATTTTTACAAAAACACCCGTTCAAGTATCAGGTAATTCCTGATTCAGCGATCACTATTATTAGTAAGCTAGGAACACCGGGAAAGAACGGAGATGTAGAGGTTCCTTTTCCGATGCATTATGTACTGGATCGCGAAGGAAACATTGTTGTTAAAATGCAGGGCATCAAGGGTGTAGCCGCTGTTACGAATGAGCTTGCGAAACAATTTGCCAAAAAGGCTGGCGTCACTAAATAGCCTCGGATTTGTCTATTATCCGACGATTGCGGTATATTTTTAATTCGCCTCATGCGGAGAGGTAGCCTAATTGGTAAGGCAGTAGTCTTGAAAACTACCGCGAGTGATCGCTTGCAGGTTCGAGCCCTGTCCTCTCCGCCATTTAATTTTTAAACTTTCATACTTTAGACACTTTTCTCTTGATTTCAAAACACATTGTGGTATAGCCTAGATGCACGCTGAATGAATATTCATTCATAATTCTTTTATGGCTAGATCTGCCCGCCCAAACTCTGCCCCGAGAGCCGTTGTTTCTGACAAACGCGAGGCAATCCTGCGGGCTGCGATCAAGGTTTTTGCTGGAAAAGGCTATTTCAACTCAAAGGTCGCTGATATAGCCGGCGAGGCAGGCATCGCCGACGGCACTGTTTATCTATATTTTAAAAGTAAGGACGAGATTCTGCATTCGATCTTTGACCGGGCGATGGCCGAGTTTATCGCTGAGGGCAGAAAAGAATTAGCATTGATCAGCGATCCGGCTGAAAAGCTGTCACGTATAGCCGAACTTCATCTTGAAAAACTTGGTGCCGACCGCGATATGGCTATTGTCTTTCAAGTTGAACTTCGAGGTTCGACGAAATTTATGCAGGAATTTTCGGCTGCGGGTTTTGGTGAGTACCTAGACATTATCCGGCAGACGATCGAAAACGGTCAAAACTCAGGTGTTTTTCGAAAAGATATTAAACCTATCGTAGGAGCCAAGATCCTCTATGGTGCCCTAGACGAAATGGTGACTAACTGGGTGCTTTCGGAAAAATCATACCCGCTGCTGCCGATGGCAGGTGAAGTTTTGAAGATTTTTTTCAGGGGGATGTTGCCGCATTGAAGCCATCCAAAGAAAATACTATTGAGCTGACCCACAAACCCTTGGGTCGTGGTGTGCCTCTAACCGCGGACGAACCCAAAACCCTGCCGGAATTATTTCTCAGATCTGTTAATGAATACGATCTGCCTGATGCCCTAAATTACAAGGTTGGCGGCGAATGGAAAGCTATATCTTCGGCTGATATGGTTAAACAAGCTGAAAATATTGCTCTCGGTCTGTATTCACTTGGGCTTCGCGCGGGCGACAGAGCTGCGATCTTGGCAGCGAATTCACCTAAGTGGACACTGGCTGACGCGGGATGTCAGTTCGCCGGTATTGTCGATGTACCGATCTATACCACGCTGGCATCAGACACTGTTCGTTATATTATTGAAGACTCTGAGGCTCGCGTATTTTTTCTCCAGAATGCCGAGACCTACATACGGCTGCTTCCTTCGTTAGCTGGTTGTGGATCACTCGAGAAATTTGTATTGTTCGACTCTATCGGCCTCGACGACGAAAAGGTGATCACTTTTGAGAAGTTAGAGGAGTTGGGAGCAACTCTCAGACACGAACAGCCTAATCTTTCGACAGAACTGCGAAAATCAGTTACCTGCGATGATATCGCAACATTGATCTATACAAGTGGGACCACCGGCGAGCCGAAAGGTGTAATTCTTACTCATGCCAATCTGATCTCAAATGTGATCGACGCCAGCGCGAAATATATATTTTCAGGTTCCGATACATCACTTTCTGTATTGCCTTTATCGCACATTTTTGAACGCGCAGGGATGTATGTTTATATCATGCGCGGCATGCGCGTATTTTATGCCGAATCGATCGACAAGGTGCCGGATAATCTTAGAGAAGTGCGTCCGACAATATTTATCGGTGTGCCGCGCATTTTTGAAAAGGTGTTTGAACGGGCTCGGCTCAAAGCTGCTCAGGCGGGGCGGATAAATGAAGTGATTTTCGATTGGGCGATCGATGTCGCAAAGGAATACGCTGTCCTGCAGGAAGCCGGCGAACCGATACCAATGGCATTGATGGCAAAACACGGAGTAGCGGACAAAGTTGTGTTTGCAAAACTTCGCGAATTTTTTGGCGGGCGGCTGCGTTTTTGCATAACCGGTGGTGCCGCATTACCCGAAGAGATCTATCTTATTTTTACCGGAGCCGGTATCTCGATAATGCAGGGCTACGGCCTGACGGAAACCTCGCCGGTTATCTCATCTAGCAATTCGTCCGCCGTACGTGTCGGTACCGTCGGCAAACCCATCAGAAACGTACATGTACGGATCGCGGCAGATGGCGAGGTCGAAGTAACAGGACCCGGCGTGATGACAGGCTATTATAATAAGGTAGAGGCAACCCGCGAAGCTTTTACCGAGGACGGCTGGTTCAAGACCGGTGACATCGGGCATCTCGATGATGATGGATTTCTTTCTATCACCGACCGCAAAAAAGAATTATTTAAAACCTCAGGCGGAAAATACATCGCACCTTCACAGATCGAGCAGATGCTCAGAGCCTCCAGATTTGTTAATCAGGCTATACTTGTCGGAAATGAGAGAAAATTTCCCGCCGCTCTAATTGTGCCGAATTTTGAAATGCTCGAGTCCTACGCAAAGCTCAAAGATCTCAACATAAAATCGCCGAAAGAATTTTGCACACACCCGCGTATTTTAGATCTTTTTGAGCGTCAAATAGAAGCAATGACACCAGGATTGGCCAAGTATGAAAAGGTCAAAAAATTTGCCCTCCTCGAACACGAGCTTTCGGTAGAAAATGGCGAACTGACACCTACTTTAAAAGTGAAACGCCGCGTTGTAGATGAGCGATATAAAGATATTATCGATCAGCTCTACAAAGCGGCGAATTAAAACAAGCCATTCTAACTTTAATACATTATCCGATACGAAAGCCCGTTGGTAATACCGCCAAGAGCTCCTTTACCGGCACCTAGCGCCATTTTTAGAATTGCTTGAGCGATACTGTCTTTAGCTTGGTCAACTACAACGACATCGTAAGGCTGCAGCATAATATCTTTTTGCCCGCCTTTTCTATAAAGATCGAAGTTGGCAGTCAAGATTTCAGGTATATCTGAGTTGGCCTTTCGGCGGTAAATTTTGATGTCTTTCGTTTTCGCTTCACGTTTAACACCGCCTAATTTTGCGATAGCGTCAAATAGCGTAAGACCTCCGTCTTTGATTAAAACCGCTTGCGGATTAGCTACCTCGCCCGTGATATAAACAGGGGATGCTTTTTCTACCAAAATGACATCTCCTGGATATATAACCGGATTCGAAGATTCCTTTCCTAGCTTTACATTGTTCAGGTTAAACAATTTAGACGGCACGTCGGTCGGGTCAGTTGTATCAGGTTTCCAGTTACTTTCTTCATAATCCTCGGTGCAAATGGGGGGCTGTGTCCGAAAAACCCGGATATTTCCTCCGGCTTCCTCAGTGACTCCACCGGAAAACGAAATTACCTCCATCAGAGTTACCTTACGCATAAGCGTTACCTGCGACGGTGTACGCACCTCACCGTAAACAGTTGCGGGCGGCTTACTCTTTCTATCAGTGACACGCAGACTAAGTTGGGGTGATCTGAGGTACTTTTCTAATATTTTAGTGATCTCAGCTTTGAGTTCGGGTTCAGTGCGACATTTAGCGATCACCACCTTATCAAAAAAGACGATCTTTCCGTCTTCATTTACTGTAGTAACAAAATCAAAGTCCGGCTCACCTAGCACTTTCCCGGTTATTTCATCGCCAGGCCCTAATAAATAGCCCTTTTGCACAACGAGACTAGGCGGGGAGCTTTGTGCGTTAATGGATTCAAAAACAAAAAACGAAACAATAACGGCAAATAAAAACTTAAATTTCATTGATAAAACCTCAAACTGCTTTGTAATATAAGAGTTTAACGCACCGAGGCACTTGTTACAACCTTTTTACTGTATGGTAACGGCGGTGTAAGATTTGATGTTTAGGTATGGCGAGAGGTTTTCTGCTCAATACGTACTAGCGTGTTAAAAGCAAAAGAAGATGTCCGGTTTTGCTAGCACGTTATATGTCCGGTTTGGGGGTTTGAAGGTAGTGGCGCCGCCACTACCTTCAAACTTCCGGTTATTTTCATTTTTGGCTTAATGCTCTGGCCGTCGGCTGTGAATTTGCCGATCTGGTGAGGGCCGAAGCCGATGGTTATCGTTTCGTCAAAGTGTTGATAGACGATGACGCGGAAGCCCGTCGCGGCGAGCCGCACCAGGATTGTTTATCGATCTGCAGTGTCATATTTTTGTATTTGACGGTATTGTGGCGGTTAACGGTCCGCTCGGTTTGAATTGAAAACACGCGGTCAAGGTCGCCTCTCACGGTTGGCATGAACGCCGTTTCGTTTTGTTCGAGTGCCAGACGAGTGAATCTGCGGTTGAACTCGCCCTTGTAGCTTCGGTTTAGAAAAGGTTGGACATCTCCGGCGTAGCTATGGAACGTATTCTCAACTCCTGGGGCAGACGGTCCTTCCAGGTTCTGAATGACCGTTCACTGCGTCCTCTAAAGCAGACGTCTCACTTGCTACTACAACAGAACATATAATGTACTAGCTACACTAAGCCAATTTCTTTCTTTGCAAAACGCACGAATTCAGCTATTCTTTTTTGCACATGTCACCTATTGCGATCACGCTTATTTTGCTGCTCGTGGCGATCATCCTATTTGCCAGCGAAAAGCTGCCGGTAGATGTCATCGGCATATTGCTGGTGATGGCCCTCGTGCTGACACGCGTTCTCAAGATAGACGAAGCAGTCGCTGGATTTGGCAATGACGTTATTATCACTATCGGCGGCCTGTTTTTACTGGTCGGCGGGTTGATCAAAACGGGCATGATCGACGTCATCGGGCGCCGAATGCACAAGATCGCAGGCGACAGCGAATTCATTTTAACTGCCCTGATAATGTTTGCCGCTGCAGCCGGAGCGTGTGTCTTAAAGAACACAACTACCACGGCGATGTTTCTGCCGGTTGTAATCGGCCTTGCAGCAAAGGCAAAAATCCCACCCTCAAAACTGCTAATGCCGCTGGCTTTTGGAGCTATTCTCGGCGGCAGTTGCACGCTTATCGGCACATCGACAAATCTCGCAGTCAGCGGAGCGATACAACGTTACGGCCAAGCTCCGTTTTCAATGTTCGAACTTGCGCCAGTCGGCATTATTACGTTTTCAGTTGGCATGCTCTACATGCTCTTCGTCGGTCGTCGGATGCTGCCGAGTCGAGGCGGCGAAGATTCACTGACCGAGCAATACAATATTCGCGACTACGTCTCCGAATTGATCGTTCTTCCTGATTCGCCACTAGTCGGCAAAACTCTCGACGAAGTGAATTTTAACAGCGTGCTCGGGCTCACGATCCTCGGCATTGTCCGCGATGGCGAAAGGATAAATGCACCTGGCTCAGACGAGCGTTTTCAGCGCCGTGATTCGCTGATTGTCGAGGGTAAGGTCTCTGATATTCTCCGTGTAAAAGAAGAAGTCGGACTCGAGATCAAGCCTGATTTTATGCTCAACGATGTCGCTCTCGAGGGCGATGATATTGAGCTTTTCGAGGTGCTTGTGATGCGTGATTCACGTCTCATCGGGCAGACATTAAAATCTGTCCGCTTTCGGCAGACCTATGATCTGACAGTGCTCGCGGTCAATCGTCACGGCACGACATTCATCGAAAAACTGTCGGACGTTAAATTTATTTTTGGCGACGTTTTGCTAGTACAGGGCAAACGAACACGTGTCGAACCGCTCGTCGTTGACAATGAGTTAATGCTGCTCGAAGATGTTTCCGCAGCGAGCGTCCGTGTGGATAAACGCAAATGGGCGATCGCCGCGTTTCTGCTTTTCTTGTCGATGTCGCTTTCCAAACTCGTGACCGGTTACGACATTCCGCTTGCGATATGTGTGCTGAGCGGGGTGATGTTACTGCTTGCGACTAAGACCGTCCGCTACAGTGAGATGTATTCGCTGATCGATTTTCGTCTGCTGGTGCTTATTGCTTGTATGATGAGTTTTGGGGTGGCGATGGAAAATACCGGTGCCGATAAATACCTTGCCGGATTGATCGAAACATATGTTGGCCAATACGGCGGAACGGCTGTGCTTGCGGGCTTTTTCCTGTTTACAGTTTTATTGACACAGCCGATGTCTAACCAGGCTGCGGCTCTCGTCGTCCTGCCCGTAGCCGTCAAAACAGCCGTCGCGCTTGGGCTAAACCCGCGCACATTTATTATCGGCATCACATATGCGGCGTCATTTTCGTTCATCACACCGCTCGAACCAGCGTGCGTGTTGGTCTATACGCCGGGACGTTATAAATTTATGGATTTCGTTAAGATCGGCACGATTCTGACGATAATCGTATTTGTCGTATCGATCACGCTTGTGCCGATATTCTGGCCGCTCTAGGCTTTGTCGCTCTTTGAAATATCGCTGATCGACAAGCCGCGTTTGATGATAAGGACTATGCCTATGGCCGTCCAAAATAGTATGCGGCCCTTGCGTATGATCGTGAGTGTTACCACGGTTGCTATTCCGAGGCCGATGATTTTGGCGACAAATTGCGCACCGGCCTCGTCCACGCCGATCATCATTGGAACCAGCTTGAAAAGTATCGCAACCAAACGGCTTACCGATTCGAGCAAAAACGAATTGAGGATGCTCGGATACGCGTCGCCAATTCGGCTGAGAATGAACCAAACCTCGGCCACACCGCCTACAAAATAAACCGATTCGAGCAAACATATTGGTAAAAATCGCTTCGGATAATGCCGATAAAATCCATAAATCAGGTCTTCGAACAGGCGAATGTCGCTGCGGCGAGTTTTGAGCAGGTTTTGGAAGTAACCCTTACGGTAGATCCATTCGCTCGTTATGCTGGCAAAATGCCACTGTCGAACGACCATCAAAATCCCAAGGATCAGCAATACTCCAAATGTTACGATCAGAACATCGATCATGATGGCGAGGCTTTCGTCAACGGCAAACCCCCGCAGCAAAACTACGCCGCCGAAGATCAAAAATATTGCCGTGATAAAACTGTAAAAGAGATTTTCCGTCGCGACCGATGATAAACCGGCGACGAGAGGTACGCGGTTTCGCACGGCAATGGCCTTGGCAGTACCGCTGGCCAGAAAACCCAGCGGTATCGTCGTGGACATCGCTTCGCCTATTACTACCGCAGGTATCGTGTCTTTTAGATCGAGAGAATACGGTGCATGAACTGACAGTTTCCACGCATATGCCCGGACAAAAATCCGAACAAAGAAGATAGCGATTATCACGCCAAAACCCGCAAAGCCAAACCGCTTAACGCCTTCAAATATGTCGTGAAACCCGACCGAATAAACAAAATACGCAAACAGCCCAACGCCGAAAAGCGTCAAAAGAATACCGGCATATTTAAGCCGGTTGATGTGTTTTGGCGATATTTGCCGCGGGGCTATGGTCTGATTCACTACTTTGCCTTGCTGTAACGTTTTGACTAAAATGGTATTAACAAAACGTCTCGATATCAATAGGTAAGTATATATGACCACAGCCACAGGAACCGCATTAACAAACGCCGGATTGACCATTTTGTCCGAAGAAGAAGAATTATTTCGCGCATCTGTCCGCGAATTTGCCGAAGGCGAGGTTCGTCCTCGCGTCGAGCACATGGAAAAAGAGGCAAAGCTCGACGGCGATCTCATCAAACAATGTTTTGAACTTGGCCTAATGGCTATCGAATCACCTGAGGAATACGGGGGTGCCGGATCGACGATATTTAACGCGATCCTCGCCATCGAAGAACTCGCCCGTGTCGATGCAAGCGTATCCGTTTTTGTTGACGTTCATAACACTCTCGTAACAAATGCACTGATGCGTTGGGCGAGCGATGACCAAAAGAAAAAGTATCTGACGCAAATGGCCGAGGGCAAGGTCGGAGCTTATGCTCTTTCTGAGGCGTCGTCCGGTTCGGATGCTTTTGCTCTGAAAACACGTGCCGTCGATAAAGGAGATCATTACGAGCTAAACGGTCAAAAGCTTTGGATCACTAACGGCAATGAAGCTGAGATCTTCCTTGTTTTTGCGACGCTCGATCCTGAGGCAGGATATAAGGGAATCACCGCATTCATAGTCGAGAAAAACTTTGAAGGGTTTACGGTAGGCAAAAAAGAGGACAAGCTGGGGATTCGTGCTTCGTCGACGACCGAATTGATCTTTGATGGCTGCAAAGTGCCGAAAGAAAATGTCCTCGGCGAGGTTGGAAAAGGTTATAAGGTTTCTATTGAAACCCTCAACGAAGGCCGCATCGGTATCGCCGCCCAGATGCTTGGTATCGCTCAGGGCGCATACGAATGTGCTCTCAAATACACTCAAGAACGTGAACAGTTCGGCCAGTCGATCGGCAGTTTTCAGGCAGTGCAGTTTCAACTTGCCGAAATGGCGGTTGAGATCGAGGCAACCCGACTGCTCGTTTACAACGCCGCCCGTCTGAAAGACGCGGGAAAACCTTTTCTCAAAGAAGCCGCGATGGCAAAACTCTACTCGTCACGCTGCTCCGAGGCCGTCTCGTCCAAAGCCATCGAACTCTACGGCGGCTATGGCTACGTCAAAGATTATCCGGTAGAAAAATTCTGGCGCGACAGCAAGATCGGCTCGATCTACGAAGGCACGTCAAACATGCAGCTACAGACTATCGCTAAGCTTATAATGACCGGAAAGTGAAATAATCTTATGGTATTTATTGATGAATGAAGTGTCGGGGAGCGTATTATTGATTCCACTATTCGCCCTTATGATATGGGTGATACTTGAGATAACCGTGCGCTTTGCCATCAGGAAATCGAGCTTTGCATCAAAGGATATTCTCCATCAAGGAGAAAATATCAAACTTAGTGAAGTTGACTTTAGGAACCTTGACGAGGGCGAAAGCCTTCCAGATCATGAAGTTATTATTACTCGCAATAAGGCGGATTTGGTAACCATTTGGCGAAAGTCGACACATGGGTTATATCGTCAACGTCACCTTGACGGATACATAACCAAGAGAGCCATTGAACGCCGTATTTCTGAGGAGAATTTGTCGTTTGGAACGGTTCAATTCAATTCCAATTTGCCTGAAAATAAGGTTACAGAGGCAAAAAACAGAAAAAACGAGCAAAATGTACCTCAAACCCCAGCGCATTCCTCATTTCCACTTGTTATTGCGTCGCTAGTTCTCTCAACTTTGATTTGGATCGTTATTAACGATGAAAGAACTTCCACCAATTTGCGGATTGAGGAAAACTCTCGCACTATCTCTAATTCTGCTCGTGTGGAAATGGAAGCGTCAAAAGAAAAGTCTAATGAAATGGAAAGTGAGCGCCGTCGACTCGATGATGCAATAACAAAATACTGTGATGAGGTTGTATTTCGGAAAAAACCAACTAATAAGTTTGAAGAAGATCTATGCGGGTCAGTTTATTAGCACCATAGAGGAGGCTCTGCAATGAAAAAATATCCTTATTTGGTTTGTAGGTTGATTCCCGGAGTCGACTCCAACACACCTATTGATTTTCCAAGTGGGCTAAAGGAGGCGAATTCTTCAGGCCTAAAAGTAGAATGGTCAGGGAACATTTACGGGGAGCACGGTAAGATAACTGATGAGTGCCGTGAAGTACTTCAAAAAATAGGAAGAGAGAAACAGAAAGAACTTAAACTACGTGTTTGTGTGGTTTACTCCGAAGTTGACTGTGACTACATAGAGACCGATGGATCAATAGAAAAATCAAATCAACCACCAACCATGTCATTAAAAATTGGTGACGATTATGAACAATTTGATTTTTTAACTCCGCCTTGGACAAATTCTAAAGGACTAGAAATGATTATTCGGGGTATTTCTTTTTCAGAATTAAAAGGAAACGTAGCTGGACACGTGGTTAACGATGGCAATCCGGGTATTGACGGAGCAATTTATGCGATTGAACCCACATTCTTTAATCGCGAAATTGTTAATTTATGGAAATATAAAGAAATTTCTATGAATCAAATATCCGAAATAGTGGCAACGGTCAAGAATTACGTTCCAATACAGGAAGTTTTCGCTGAACTTGAGAGCGTGGAAATTTTTATTGAAGAACACGAATCCGTGGCTTTAGGATTGCCTTACCATGTGCCTTGTTCCCCAATAAATGATGCTGCCAAAAACTATAACGATTTGGTAAAGGCAGCAATTAAAAGTGGCAAAATTCGAGTTGGTTCATTAGATGCAAATTTGAGCGTGAAAAGAAGTGATGATGAGCGGAATAACGCAATAAAAAATAGAAGCAGATTACTAGACCTTATAAATGAAAGCCCGTGTCTACCATTTGATTCTGAAACACTTCATTTCTTGGTTGGCGATCAGAGAGCAAGTGTTCCCTCTTGCGAGGTCCATGGTTGCTCATTGAGAGATACAGAAATTTGGCGTATCAAG
>JAYVOS010000368.1:0-16116 GCA_043757775.1 Chloracidobacterium sp.
TAAAGATATCGTCCTGCTCGACGTGCTACCGCTCAGTCTCGGGCTCGAAACACGCGGCGGTTTGTTTGTAAAACTTATCTCGCGTAACTCAACCATTCCGCTCAAAAACACGATGACGTTTACGACCGTCGTCGATAATCAGCAGTCGGTCGAGATCCACATTTTGCAGGGCGAACGCGAAATATCGAGTGCTAACCGCAGTCTCGCTAAGTTCGAACTTGTGGGTATTCCGCCCGCTCCACGCGGCGTGCCGCAGGTCGATGTCACATTTGAGATCGACGCGAACGGCATCGTAAGCGTTTCGGCTAAGGACAAAATGACGGGCCTCGAACAGGCCGTGCAGATCACGCCTTCGTCAGGATTGTCGCCGGATGAGATCGAACGCCTCATCATCGAGGCCGAAACCTCGATCGATAAGGACCGCAATGAACGCGAGCTGATCGTCGAGAAAAATCGTCTCGATACGCTCATCAAAAATGCACGCCGTGCGATGGTCGAGGTCGGCAAATCTTTCGAACTCGAAGATCAGCAGGCTATCAATCAGACCCTCAACGAAGCCGAAGCCGCTCTGTCTTCGTCGAGCATCGATGAGATCAAGATACAACTCGACAGCGTCGAAACCGCTGCAAATCGCATCACGGCGGCAATGCTGACTATGGCTTGAGAAAATCCGGTAGATGTCGGACAATAAGAATTCAAAGTCTAATGTCCAAAGTCCAAAGTTGACGGCGATAACTTTGGACTTTGGACATTAGACTTTGGACTTTCCTTATGAGCAAACGAGATTATTACGAAATTTTAGGCGTCGCCAAGACATCCACAGATGCTGAAATCAAACGTGCGTATCGCAGCTTGGCTGTGCAGCATCACCCGGACAAAAATCCCGGCGACACTGCCGCCGAAGATAAGTTCAAAGAAGCCGCCGAAGCGTATTCGGTGCTATCGGACGCGCAAAAGCGTGCCGCTTACGACCGTTTTGGTCATCAAGGCGTGGGTGCCGGAGCAGGCGGATTCGATCCCGGATTTTCGAATATCGAGGATATTTTCGAGGTATTCGGATTCGGCGATATGTTTGGCGGACGAGGCGGCAGACGGACGACCGTCCAACGCGGTTCCGATCTTCGCTACGATCTTAAGATCACGCTCGAAGACGCCGCGATCGGCAAAGACGAAAAACTACGCATCCCGCGTCTCGAAAAATGCGACGAATGTGCCGGCTCAGGAGCCGAGAAGGGCACGACGGCTGAAACGTGCATAACCTGCCAAGGCAGCGGCCAGACGCGTTATCAGCAGGGCTTCTTCAGCGTAATGCGGACGTGCGCAAACTGTCAGGGCAAAGGCCAGATCATCAAATCGCCGTGCAAAAAATGTCGCGGCGAGGGCCGATTCGAAAAAGAAAAGACCATCGAGATCAAGATACCTGCGGGTGTCGAAACCGGTTCGCGTCTGCGTGTCACAGGCGAGGGCGAAGCCGGAGTGAACGGCGGGCCGTCGGGCGATTTGTTCATCGTCCTGCACCTGACCGAGCACGAGCAGTTTGAGCGTCAGGGAGCAAATCTTTACTCTGCTGTGCCGATCACGTTTGCTCAGGCGGCACTCGGAGCGGACATCAAAGTCAAAACGCTCGATGGCGAAGAGGATTTGACGATTCCTGCAGGAACCCAGACCGGAACTGTCTTTCGGGTAAAGGGAAAAGGTATGCCAAATCTCGCTGCTCGCGGCCACGGCGACCTATTTGTAGCGGCTACGCTTGTCACGCCAAAAACGCTTACGAAAGATCAGAGAAAACTGCTCGAACAGCTTGCGGATGTCGAAGACGTAGATTTCTCCGACGAGTCGTTTATCGATAAGGTCCGCAACATATTTGGGTAATGCACAATGCAAAATGCACAATGAATTACTTTCTTCGTTTTGCATTTTGAATTGTGCACTAATTAA
Organism: Chloracidobacterium sp.; assembly: GCA_043757775.1. Classification (GTDB taxonomy): domain Bacteria; phylum Acidobacteriota; class Blastocatellia; order Pyrinomonadales; family Pyrinomonadaceae; genus OLB17. The sequence goes on from JAYVOS010000368.1 coordinate 1,939, forward strand.
GTTTTGCTTTCACCGCTTCACTCACGGCTTTGCCGTCTGCGGATTTACCTGAAAGGTGGACCATCACGGCTTTCATTACGGAGCCCATATCTTTCATTGACGAGGCTCCCGTTTCGGTAACTGCCGCTGCAACTGCCGCTGCTATTTCTTCGCTCGTTGCGGCTTGCGGCAGATAGACCTCGATCACGGCGATCTCGGCGGCTTCTTTTGCGGCGAGCTCTGGACGGCCTGCATTCTCATACTGCTCGATCGAATCACGCCGCTGTTTGACCAGCGACTGCAGGGCCTTGGTTATCTCGTCGTCGGTCAGCTCGGTACTTTTCTCGATCTTGCGGTTCATCAGATTTGCCTTGACCATCCGCAGTACCGAGAGTTTATCCGCCTCTTTTGCTTTCATCGCCGCCGTCATATCGGCAACTATTGTGTCTGTTAAGCTCATAGCTCTGAGTCTAGCGTCCAAAGCCCAAAGTCCAAAATCCAAAGTCCGATGTTTGGTCGCATTATGGTAATCTGTGTTTTCTTTATGAATGGGACTTTGGACTTTTAGACTGACTGTATGAAGCTGCGCTGGCGTTTTGGGATACTTGCAGGTTTATTTTTAGCCGTATTTTCACTGTATCCGCAGTTGAAGATGGTGTATCTTCGCGGTTCGGAATGGAACGGCCATTATGCCTACAACGACGTTGACGAGGTCGCGTATGCGTCGTATCTCAAAGCCCTGATTGACGGGCGGCCGCGTAAAAATGATCCCTATACTGGCCGCGACGATTCGCCCGAAAACCCGCAGCCGGAATCACTTTTCTCGATACAATTTGCCGGACCATATACTATCGCAATACCGGCGCGTATTTTAGGTATTCCGGCGACGTGGGCGATGACCATTTCCGGGGCCGTAGCGGCGTTTCTGACGGCTCTGGCGATCTTTTGGCTGATCGGTATGATAACGGGTGATTCGCTTTTTGCGATGGCGTCTAGCCTGATCGTCCTGGCCGGAGGTGCGCTTTTTGCCGGCGAAGGTGCGATCGGCGAGATACTCGGTAGCGGGTATTCGTATCCTTATTTTCCCGGATTTAGGCGATACATCCCGGCGATGGCATTCCCGGCGTTCTTTGCTTTGATCGGGTTGGTTTGGAAGCTTGTCGGGGAGGGAAGAGAAGAAGTTAGCCACGAATTACACGAATTGCACGAATCAGATCCGCGGTCACGTATTTCCTCGACTCCTTTTGTTCTCATAGGATTGTCCGCAATTGCCTTTGGCTACACCGTTTTTGCCTATTTCTACGTTTGGACGACGGCAGCATCTTGGCTCGTATGTGTTGGGATAGTATGGCTTGTCGTGCGGTCTGAGGGCTTTTGGAAAGATATTAAATCGCTTGCGTTGTTGGGAGTTGGATGCGTTCTGAGCCTCGCTCCGTATGCGTATTTGCTTTCAAAACGCTCGCACACGATGGATGACGTGCAGATGCTCGTACTAACGAGGGCTCCTGATCTGACGCGTGTGCCGGAGCTTATCAGCTTTGTCGTGCTGATAGTGATCGCCGCCGGGATCGCAATGAAGATGTTTGCCCTGCGTGACCGCGGGACGCTTTTTGCGATCTCGATAGCCCTTGTTCCGATAATCGTGTTCAATCAGCAGATCCTCACGGGACAGTCGCTCCAGCCGATCCATTATCAGGTGTTTATCGGCAATTATGTCGCAGGGCTCGCGGTTGTAGTAACGCTTGCGATGATCTGGCGGACGGCTGAGGGCAGGGAGCAGTTAGCTGCGAGAGCGGCTCTTGCGGCGGTTGCGTTGATCGCCGCCGGATGGGGATTTGTCGAATGTCATTACACAGTCCGCGTGCTGGATGATGTCAACGTCATGCGCGATGAGGCTTTGCCGGTCGCACGACGATTAGTCGAATTGGCTAAAAACGAGCCCGACCCGCATAAGATGAACGTTTTGCATCTTGGCATTGCCGAAGCCGACGACCTGCCGACCATCGCACCGCAGGCCGTATTGTGGGCACGTCACCAGCACGTTTTTCCGGGAGTGACGTGGGACGAGAATAAAGAGCGTTATTATCAGCAGCTCTATTATTTTGGCTACAGCGGACACGAACTTGCAGCGGGGATGAAGAGCGGCAACGATTTTGTGTCGATGATCGCACTCTTTGGCTGGGGGCGACATACCGACAGATTAGTCGCTAATTACAAACCGCTCACATTTGGCGAGATCGACGCTGAGGCCGCTAAATTTGACGCATACGTTAAGAATTTCAATCCCAAAGCTCCCGGCGCTGTCCGGCTCGACTATCTGATCACGCAGACCGATCCGGCTCCATATTTCGACAATATCGACAAATGGTATATCCGCGATGCCGGCGAAATATATGGCAAATATACGCTCTATAAATTGACTCCCCGATAAGTGAGCTTAAGCCCTCGCGTGAGCCAGGGCGTATCATATAAGCCATCGTGTTACGCCCTAGCTTATGCGCAGACTTTTGGGCAAAAGACAAAAAAAGACCGCCCATAAGAGCGGTCGAATTTGTATTACTATTAAAATATTAAAACTAATTACGCGGCCAAAAGGTCGTTAGAAGTTTCGGCAAAAACACGTCTGCCGTTTAAAGCATCGTCGATGATCTCGCGAACTGCTGAAGCATCAGGGTTAACGTCCATACGAGCACAAGCCCGCAGGTGTCTGATGATGCCCTCGGCTGCGATCTCGACGGCGTCACCCGCCAATTTCGAAAACCGGCGTGCCTGTATATGGTCGATCTGCAAAACTCTGTCTTGCAATGTCATTGGTCTAGCTGCTGCCACTTTTTATTCTCCTTTGTTCCAAATTTCCCTCGTAAGGGATATAACCGTTTTGCCTTATTCAAGCAAAACTGTTCCGAAATGATACGAAACAAAACATCATCCAGAAACAATAAGTTGATACGTCCAGCTATACGTTTGCTGAAGAAATAATATAACCGCTACTCTCAACTGTAAGGAGATGTTAACAAAGAATTACGTGTTTGTCACTACTTTTTTTTCGCGTCAAAAAAAATTCTTTAGACGCAAAAAAAGATCGGCATATACAAGATATGCCGATCGATGAAAAAATACTCGCATTATGCGGTATTTAGGCAACAGCGTCTTTCATCGCTTTACCGATGCTGAATTTGACAGTAGTTTTAGCTGGGATTTTGATCACAGCACCCGTTGCAGGGTTACGACCGTCACGCGCTTTGCGGTGAGTTTTCTTCAATTTTCCAAATCCCGGAAGAGTAAATTCACCGTTAGTTTTAACTTCGCTGGTAGCGAGAGCTGCAAGAGCGTCAAACATAGCTTTGACGTCGGTTTTTTTGCTTCCGGTTGAATCAGCCAAGCTGCTGATGATTTCTGTCTGTGTCATACGTGCCATAATTTAAGTAACCTCCAATTTGGTTGTGATATAAAAACTTCCTCAGTAAGTTGATTTGCCATTAAATAAAGCATCGGCAAAAAGGTAAGACTTGACCAATCGCTAACAAGTTGATTGGTCGGGGCGGCAAGATTCGAACTTGCGGCCTCTCGCTCCCAAAGCGAGCGCACTACCAGGCTGTGCTACGCCCCGTCTGTTTCACTCTGGAAACGATTCCAAGTGTCGAATTCTAAGCCCGAAAAGTGCCAAGGTCAAGTCAGACCGCGATAAAATCGCCTAAAAACGGTATTATTTGGTAAAAAGCGCGTGCTCGATGGCTAATTTGCTGTTTTATGCCGCTCGAAAGCTGTCCAAACGTCTTGTCGTAGCCGTCAGGTATAAACACGGGGTCGTAACCAAAACCACCATTTCCGAGCGGCTCAGAGGCGATTTTACCCGGACAAATACCCTCAGTTGTGAATAAGATTTTTCCTCTTGCATCGGAGATCGCGATCGAGCAAATGAAACTTGCAGATCGATCGTCACTCCCGGTTTTCTCAATCTCGGCAAGCAGCATCTGGATCTTTTCGTCAAAGCTTGTATCAACTCCACCGTATCTTGCTGATAAAACTCCGGGACGTCCGCCTAATGCAGCGACCTCCAATCCCGAATCATCAGCTATAGATGGCAAGCCGGCTTGCAGAGCGTATCCGCTCGCCTTGAGCCGAGCGTTTTCGATAAATGTTGAGCCTGTTTCCTCGACCTCTGTAAACTCAAACAGATCGCCGAGGCTTTGCAATTCGACAGACAGGCCGGCGAGAAGAGAGCGTAACTCGACGAGTTTTTCTTTATTGTTTGTCGCGACCAGTAATTTTTTCATCTCTGCGTGTCAATGCGCCAGTGTTCAAAACACAGTTTTCTATTGCCTTTAAGGTATCAAACGCGGTATAAAATACATAGTTGTTTTCCCGTTTCTTACCTCTTTTCATGCCCGATATTGTGGAGAAAATTCCGATTTGACAGCCATATTGATAGAAAATCAAACCAATGCACCGCCCCTCGAGCAGCCGAGGGCAGCAAGCCACCGCGTCGTCATTGATCCACCTGCCGTCAATTTTAAGGAAACGGCGACCGAGCTCGGGATATGGCTTTCCGGTCTTGAGAGCTTTCTCTCTGCGGGGTACACATCGTTTTCGGACAGAAATGGAGCAAAAAGCTCATCGGATGCTGCAAAAGAATTTCGTCTGACGCAGGCCGCTCTTTTGCGTTGCGCACTGCTTAATTCGCACCTGTTGAGTGCCCAAGATTCGGCTAAACCGACCGGTCCGGCGACTGGACGTGAACTCAGCGATCTTGCGACGGCGATTCGCGATTCGCTACTTATCGGTGACGCGATGCTACGCAGCGATCTGCTCGGTAATGCGGAGTGGAAAGCGTGGAGCAGCGCACTGTCTGACAGGCTTGTGCATCTTTCAGCGTTTCAGAAATTGGTGCGTGCTGCCGAATTCGAAGGCAAGCATTTTCTGCCGTCGCAATTGCAGCGTCTTGTAAATGGTGAGGTTTTCGATCAAGATCACGCCGAGCTTGCACTCATATTGCCGAAATTTGCCATGATCTTAAAATGGCTAAGCGTCGTCGGTAAAATGCTCGCGGCAGACGAACCTTTGAAACCCGCTCTGCTTATATTTTCGAGCGTCCATGAACAGGTGCAAGAGCTTATCACATCGATAAACAATCGCCTCGAACGCTTTGCGAACGAAGAGGCGGAACTGTTTGAGGCGCTCGATGCGGCCAGCTATACTGCGTCGATCGAGTTGAAAAAGGTCTATTCGCAGGAACTCGCGGGTCTCGCACGCTTGCGTCCGGCACCGTCGATATACGCACGGATGGAGACGGCACATTCGCTATTGAACGAAGGTTTTCAGCAGATGCTAGCCGGATTTGCTCGGTTGATAGATCCAAAAGTCGATGTCCTAACGCTGTTTCCAAATTTTAAGCTCAAGCTAGATCAATCTATCGCGCTCCGGCAGGAACTATCGACGCTCGCCGCTCTCGTCCAATCGGCCGAAAAAGATCCGGAAAAGAAAAAGGTCGAGACGCTGCAAAAAGAGCTGCGCGAATTTATGAAACAGGATGTGCGGTTTCTGTTTTACAAAGACACCGAAACCATCGAGCGTTTTGTCGAAGAAATTCTCGTCACCAAACAAAACAAAGATCTCGTCCCGATACTGCACCGCTTTGGTGCGTATCTCGATACGCTTTTCGGCCAAGTAAACCTGCGTGCTGTGCTGGCAGATCATCCGTTCGAAAATTAAGAGAAGAATTTTTAACGCAAAGACGCTAAGACGCCAAGTAAGAAAAGTACCCTAAAAATAGAAAAATATATTTTTAGGGTACTTTTAATTCTTTACTTTGCGGTTATGTACCTTTGCGTCTTCGCGTTAAAAATTCTTACTGAGACCTTAATGTAGCCAGCGGTTTTCGGAAAAGCACGTCAAAGCTAGCCGCTACGCCCACGAGCGTCACGAGAAAGGCCGTTATCAGAACACCCGCAACCGTCAGCACCGGATCGAACTGCCATTGGATATCCATCAAATATTTACAGACGACATAAGACAGCGAAACGGCAAAGCCCGTTGATATTAGTCCTGCAAGCAATCCGAGCAGTCCATATTCGGAAAACAAGATCGTCGCGAGAGTGCGTCTATTTGCACCCAAAGTTTTGAGGATCGCGTTCTCGTAAATACGCTGTGTTTTGGTGAGAGCGACCGAGCCTATCAGGATCAGGATGCCGCTCAGCAGAACAAAACTGCCAACAAATGAGATCGCTATCACGAAATTGCTGACGAGTTTGTCGACGGCGGCAATGATGTCCGCGACGTCAAATATTTGCACATTAGGGAATTTGTCCAGCACCTCACGCTGCAACCGCTGACGGTCGGTCGCCGGAACATGTTTCAAAACGGTCGCTGCAAAACTCTGCGGTGCGAGGTCGAGCGGGCCCGGGCGAAACACGAAAACAAACGCCGTGCGGGCATTGCGAACGTCGATCTTTCGGACGTTTGCAACACGGGCGGTGATCTTGCGACCCGAGATGTCGAACGTCATCGAGTCTCCGGCGGTGACTTTGAGCGTGTCGGCCATCGTTTCTTCGACGGAAACTTCGGGAATCTCGCCGGCTTTTTCCGCCGGCCACCAACTACCCGCGACGACCGATTCGTTGTCGTCGGGTTTTGGCCGGTAAGTGATAGCAAATTCACGTCCGATCTGGCCTTGCTGTTGGCGAATTTCTTTTTGCTGATAATCGACCTGCTCGCCGTTGACGGCGAAGATGCGGGCACGAACCGTCGGCACGGCCTCAGCCTTTTCGCCGATGCCTTTGTCGATGATCTGCATCACCTCGTCGATCTGGCTTTTTTGAATATCGACAAAGATCAAGCTTGGCAGACGCTGATTGCGTGAAAAATCAAATTCGCGAACCAGATTGGTCTGCATTGCCTGAACGGCGATCACGACAAACGCTCCGAGACCGACCGCGAGCAAGATGATCCGCGTCTGATTGCCGGGACGATAAAGCGAATTGACCGCCTGGCGAATCGAGAACGAACTCAGGCGTTTTGTCTTTTTCAGCAGCCACGTCAAAACCGTCGCGGCGGCATACAAAACCGCACCTGTCATCGCCAAGCCGCCGAGAAAGAGTACGCCGACCTTTACGGACCCGGCTTGCCACACAGCTACGCCAAGCAAAGCCGCGAGACACACGGCACCGAATATCCAACGCGACCAATCGAGTTTTGAGATGTTGGCGTTATTTTCGTCACGTAAAAGTAATTTGGGTTTGATCGTGCGTATTTGCAGCAGCGGCAGAGCCGAAAATAAGACCGAGATCATTACGCCTAGCACAACGCCTTGCCATGAGGTCGCAAATGTAACGGCGTAGCTCATCTTGGCGGGTAAGGCGTCGATGAATCGCCATTTTGCAATCCACAGACCACATTGGGCTAAAAAGACGCCAAAAAAGCTGCCGACGATGCCGAGCGTTACAATTTGGAGCAGATAGACCGTGATTATTTTAGTGCCGCTGGCACCCAGGCATTTGAGCACAGCGACGGTCTTTCGTTTTTGCTCGACGAAGGCCCGCGCGACATTCCATACGCCGACACCGCCAAGCACTAGGATCAACAAGCCCGTCAGTGACAGATAATTCTCGGTACGGACAAACTGCTCGTTAAGATTTTCCTGTTGCTCGCGATACGAATTGACCTGTATCGACGTGCCTTTGAGAGCTTCGCGAAGCTGTTTGACGAGCTCGGTCGGATTTTCGGATGTGCGATAGAGTATCCGCCGCCGGATGCGGCTCGTATTTCGGGTGATGCCGGCATCGTCAAATGCTTTCTTTTCGACAAAGATCCGCGCACCCATGCGAAAGCCGCTCGACCCGCCGGGTTCTTCGTCAAATGTACCGCGTATCTGAAATTCGCTCTCGCCGATCTTGAGCTTGTCGCCGATCTTGACCTTTAATTCTTCGAGCAGAATACGAGCCATCACGGCACCGTGATCGTCGAGCAGCTTGAAATCAAACGGATTGCCGTCAGAGGTATTAAAAGCTCCGACGAGCGGAAACGGCGGCTCGATGCCTTTTAGCTCGACAAATTCGAGGCTTTGATTGGCAGAGTCAGACGGGCGTGCCATCGACGCGGTCGAGATAGTTTCGTTTCGTGCCTCGATGATGGGGAATTTTGAAATGACCGATTCGATAGTTGCGACATCGGTCGGTGAGAAATCGTTTGTTGATGTGACCTCGAGATCGGCGGTCATTAACGCACGAGCGTCGTTACCAACGACCTTGGTCAAATTTTGTATCAGCGAACGCAGGGCGACGATCGACCCGACACCGAGAGCGATGCACAAAAAGAAAAACAGCAGACGCCGCCAAGAAGAGCGGATCTCGCGCCGGGTTAGATTTAGTATAAAACGCATATTATTTCACCGCAGAGACGCGGAGACGCAGAGTTGAATTCAAACAGGATGGACAGGGTATTCAGGATTTTCTTATCTTGTTCATCCTGTCTATCCTGTTAAATTTCACTCTCGACCTCCACATTTTTGTGGTTCATTTCGTCTTTCGAAACACGCCCGTCGGTCAGGACTATCTGCCGCTGAGCCTGTGCGGCGAGGCCTGCGTCATGCGTGACCAAAACAAGCGTGACGTTATTTTGCCGGTGCAGATCTTTCATCAGATCGAATATGTGCTGGCCGTTTTTGGTGTCTAGGTTTCCGGTCGGTTCGTCAGCTAGCAGTATTTTAGGTGAATTGGCAAATGCTCGAGCGATGGCGATACGCTGCTGCTCGCCGCCAGAAAGTTCGGACGGATAATGATGGCCGCGGTTGGTCAGATCGACGGCATTTAGCAATTTCTCACCCCGATCCGCAGCGTGGTTAAGGCCGAGTATCTCCATTGGGATCAGGATATTTTCGAGAGCCGTGAGGCTCGGGATAAGGTGGAACGACTGAAAGACGAAGCCGATCTTTTTGCTGCGAATGCTTGCGAGAGCGTCTTCGCCGAGACTGGTGATCTCGTCATCATCGATCATTATCTTGCCCGACGAAGGAGCATCCAAACCGGCGATCAGCCCCAGCAATGTCGATTTACCGCTGCCGGACGCTCCGGTTATCGCGACAAACTGTCCGTCCGGTATCTCGATCGAGACATCGTCGAGAATTGTTAAGTCTTCGGTGCCGGAGCGGACGGTTTTAGTAATATTCTTGAGTTCGATCATAAAATAGATTCTAACAACATCTGCTTGCTAACAGAGGGCATCAAACCTCTGTTATCTTACATCTTGATGCTTTATCTTATTCGAATAGGGGCGGTTTTAAGTTTCATGTTTCTCGCCGCGGTGCTGTCGAGTTGCGGTTCGGCTCAGGAGGTAAATAGCCCAGCACCTGCATCAACGCCGCCGCCGATCCGCCCCGGGCCGAAGATAATTACTTTTGGTGACAGTCTGACTGCCGGATTTGGCTTGGAAAGTTGGGAGCAGAGCTATCCGGCGTTACTGCAAAAGGATATAGATGCTGCCGGATATGATCTGCAAGTTGTGAATTTAGGCTTGAGCGGTGACACTGCCGAAGGCGGCTTAGCCAGGCTCGATATTGCTCTTGGCTATACAGAAATGCGTATTTTTGTGCTTGAGTTGGGTGCAAACGATGTCGTTCACAAAGGCGACGCTGCGGAATTAAAGCAAAAACTTTCGCAAATAGTCGAGCGTATCAAGTCTAGGAACATCGACGTTTTGCTGTGCGGCATCAAAGCTCCGGCGAGACACGGCGAGGAATATAGTGCGGCGGTCGACGCCGTTTATCGTGACATTGCACAGCAATATCAGGTAACGCTGATGCCTGATTTTATGGCCGGCGTCAGCGGAAATGCCGATCTGATGCTGCCGGACGGAGTTCACGAAAACGAAGAGGGTTCACGAATTATTGAGAAAAATGTTTTTGAGGCTCTAAAGCCGATCTTGGCGAAGTATGAAAAACGGAAACGGTAAAAGAGTGTTGGCCTTAATGGTCTTGGCGACGTGTCTTTTGAGCGCCTGCGGCGGCAGTAAGCGGGCGGAAACTATTCTTAATAAACCACTCGCGACGCCACAGGTGGCAGTAAACCGTCCAAAGATCATAGCGTTTGGCGACAGCCTGACAGCCGGATTTGGCCTTGCGGAAAAAGAATCATATCCATATCTTTTGCAGGAAAAACTTAAAGCTGACGGATTCGACTACGAGGTCGTAAATGCGGGTGTTTCGGGCGACACGACGCTCGGCGGGTTAGAGCGTGCAGATTGGACATTTGAGCAGGACAACGCAAAGATCGTCATTCTCGAACTCGGAGCCAATGATCTGCTCCGGGGCATTCCGGTCGAGCAGATGAAGAAAAATCTTGACCAGATAATCCGTAAGGCAAAGGCGAAAAATCTGCGTATTCTGCTCTGCGGTATGCTCGCCCCGCCGACAATGGGAGCCGAATATCAACGAGCTTTTACGTTAGCGTTTCCCGATCTCGCATCCGAGCATAAAACGGATTTTCTCGCATTCCTGCTCGACGGCGTTGCTCTCAAAAAAGAGCTAAACCAAGCCGACGGCATCCACCCAAATCCCGACGGCGAAAAGATAATGACCGATAACGTCTATAAGGCATTGAAACCAATGCTGGCTCGCTAAGAGTTTTCGCCACGAACTACACGAATGTCACGAATTAGGAAGATGCTTGATTCGTGTAATTCGTGTAATTTGTGGCAAAATTCTCTGTATGAACGTAACCCATTTCGAATGTGCCCTGTGCGGGCTTCGTCACGAGGCGAATGTTTTGCAAAATCTCTGCATTACTTGCGGCAAGCCTTTGCTTGTCCGATACGATCTCGAAAAAGCGGCGAAAACATTAACCAAAGAGTCTCTCAAAACACGCGAATCGACGCTTTGGCGTTACCGCGAGGTTTTGCCGGTCGTTGACGAAGCAAACATCGTGAGCTTAGGCGAGGGCTGGACGCCGCTGTTCAAAACGGACAAACTCGCTGCGACCCTGCCGATCAAACTTGATCTATTTATCAAAGACGAGGGGCAAAACCCGACGCAGTCATTCAAAGCTCGCGGGATGACAGCCGCGATCTCGATGGCAAAAGAGCTTGGCGTCACGAAACTTGCCGTGCCAAGTGCGGGAAATGCCGCCGGAGCGTTGGCAGCGTACGCTGCACTCGCCGGTATGGAAGCCAACATCTTCATGCCCGCCGACACGCCTCGTGCGAACATCGTCGAATGCCAACAGACCGGAGCACGCGTCACGCTCGTCGATGGCCTGATAACCGATTGCGGAGCGATCGTCGCACAGCGCAAAGACGAGATGGGCTGGTTCGACGTCTCCACCCTCAAAGAGCCCTACCGCGTCGAAGGCAAAAAGACGATGGGCTATGAATTGTTTGAACAATTCCGAGACAGGAGACTGGGGACAGGAGACAGGAGCAAGGGGCCGAGCAATGAAGGGTCTCGTGTCTCTAGTCTCACGTCTCCTGTCTCGAACGCTCTCCCCGACGTAATTCTCTACCCGACCGGCGGCGGCACCGGGTTGATCGGGATGTGGAAAGCGTTTGATGAGATGGAGCAGATGGGCTGGATCGACAGCAAGCGTCCCCGTATGGTTACCGTCCAATCCGAAACCTGTGCACCGATAGTGCGTGCCTTTGAAAAAGGCGAACGCTTTGCCGACGAGTTCGAAAACGCCGCAACCGTCGCATCGGGGCTTCGCGTGCCAAAGTGCATCGGCGATTTCCTCATCCTCGACGCCATCCGAGCTTCGGGCGGAACTGCCATCTCCGTCACCGACGCCGAACTCGTCGCTGCTGTCGCCGAGATCGGAGCGTTGACAGGCATCTTCACCGCCCCCGAAGGCTCCGCTTGCCTGCCCGCTCTTCGCAAGCTGATCGACCAAAATTTTGTCCACGAAGGCGAGTCGGTTATCATCTTCAACACTGGCTCCGGCATCAAGTATTTAGAGGCGTTTGGTTAGAAATTTGCTATACTCGGGTTGAATCTAATTGAATTGCAGAGAAGGAAAAGTATGAGTCTAATCAGAGAAGAAGTTTCGTCTTTATTGGAAAGGCTGCCCGAGGACGCATCAATTGAAGATGTTCAGTACCACCTTTATGTGGTCGAAAAGGTAAGGAACGGACTCAACGCCGCTCGTTCCGAAGGCGCGGTGACGCAAGAAAAGGCCGAGGAGAGACTTGGGAAATGGCTCATCTCCTAGTCTGGTCTCCGCGTGATGTCAATGATGTCGATGCCATCGCGGCGTTCATAGCGGAGGATTCCGGCGCTTATGCGGCTTCGGTAGTCCGTACGATCTTGGGCAAAGCGAACGGCTGTCCGAATTTCCATTTATCGGACGTGTTGTTCCTGAGTTTGGCGACGAAGCAATTCGTGAGGTTTTCGCATACAGTTATCGGATCATTTATCAGATATACGATGGTGAGATAACGATTGCAGCCATTATTCACGGAAAACGTTTGATGGAATTGGCGATCAAACCTTGACGGCCCAATCCCACCGACGCCTGGGACATGCAGGCCTTCTGGTACAACGTCACCAAAGCCGGCGAGCTAAAATACGGCCCCACCGTCACCGGCAATCTTGTGCAGATAGAAAGGAGTGGAAATGGTGCGGTCTAGTTCTATGTTGAGAAAAGTGTGGGTTTCAGCGTTGATGTTGGTGATGGTATTGGTTCCGACCGCATACGGTCGACGCTCAACGCCATCCCGGACAGTGCGTTCAATGCTCTTATACGAGCAGCGTCATGACAATGTAAGGGACACATTACTGAACAGGCGAAATCTAAACATCTATCGCAGATGGATAACCCCCTCGCTCTATCGACTGCTACTTCGCGAGTTGGTTCGCGAAGAGCTTGAGTCTCAGCTTTACCCGGACGATAAACCTTATTTCGGCGACGGGATGCAGTTCGGGTATAGAAAGGAGCTATGTCAAAAGGACGGCGTCCAGTATAATCAGCAATTCTCCGTTAAAAAGGCTCGACTTGCTCGTCGTTCAGCGATCGTTCCTGCAAGCTTTTTCTACAACAAAGCCTGCGACGGAGGAGATCCCGTGGTTTTCCAATTCAAATTAGTTCGTGTACGCGGTAGGTGGCTAATTGATGATCTTGACTATGGCGACGGCGTCGAATTGAGAAAGAATATGCCGAAGGCATGAGTAAGACTTTCGTCCGCGATACAAATCGCTCACGAAGCGCTAAAAGTCCCTCACGAAGGGCAAAGAGTTCGATACGAAGCACTATGACCCGCTCACGAAGCCCTTTGAGTGCCTCACGAAGCGGTCAGGGTTGGGCACGAAGCGGAACGTGATCTTAGTGAGGCAGACCACGTTCCCCTTGACCCGGAAAGGTTTCTTCTTGAGGGGGAATGCGGGCGGAACGAGGGGGAGTGCGAGCGGAACGAGGGGGAGTGCGAGCGGAACGAGGGGGAGTGCGAGCGGAACGAGGGGGAAAGTGTTCCCCTTGAGTCGGAAGACGTTCCACCTGACCCGGAAGACGTTCCCCTTGAGGGGGAAAGTGAGCGGGGTGACTTGGACAGTGAGCGGAATGAGGAGTATTACCGCCCGCGTGAGCGACTCCGACGTCATCTTCAAAATCGGCTCCGCCATCAAATATCTCGAAGAGCTCATGTCAGAACCCAGTGGCTACCGCTCCCGGTTCTGACCCGATCGGCCAAGCCCATAAGCTGTTTTCATCGCTATATCATTCAAAATCTGATAAAATCTGATTAGATATTCTCATTGGCAATAGCGAGCGAGAGTTATATGTTTAGCGCTAATTTCAGGCGTGGTGAAAAAGGTAAGGGACGCATAGGTTCGAAAGCAGTTTCGAAGATGGTCGATATCGGCTGGAAGGCATTCACGCGGTGTACACACTTGTGCCTGAGGGTGAGGTAATCACGCCGATGTGCCTACAACACCGGCGTTGGCTGGCGGCAGATCATTGAGGAAATGAACAAAACCGCATCGCTCTCTGAGTGGTACAAAGAAAATGGCCGTCATGCGGTTTATGCAAAGGGACATGAGGTGCCGAATATTGCGAAAACGCGCTCACTCTCGCTGCCGGTGATCGCTAGAATAGTTTCTGAGGATTTGGATGCTCTTCCGAGTTCACCATATCTGGTCGAGGAAGAAGAGTCGGTCGGTGTTTAGCTTTTATCGCTGATCAACCGGGTTTTTATAATGGAGACTAAATATTTCACAGAGATTCC
>JAYVOS010000369.1:0-4240 GCA_043757775.1 Chloracidobacterium sp.
TTTTAGATGAGTTTCCGACGCACCTTGCATCTGCAATAGCGCCATTCGCACAAACAAATAAAATGTAACCGCCGCTGACACTGGATTGCCGGGCAGTCCAAATACTAGGGTCTTATTTAGTCTCGCAAATACAGCGGGTTTTCCGGGCTTTAGTTTAACTTTGTCAAAGAATATTTCACCGCCGAGTTCGCTAAGAGCAAGTTTTGTCAGGTCATATTTACCGACCGAAACGCCACCTGTAATTATAAGAATGTCTTTGCTTTTAATTGCGGTTTTTATTTGAGATTTGAGGTTTGAAAGATTGTCGCTTGCGATAGGAAAAGTCTCAACTACTGCTCCGCATTTTTCAGCAAGAGTTTTTAACATCACTGAATTCGAATTGCGTATTTGATCGCGGCCCGGTTTCCTGTTTACATCGACGATCTCACTGCCGGTCGAGAGAATTGCTACGCGAGGCTGTTTTGCGACTTTAACCTTTGCATAGCCAAAAGATGCGATTGCCGCGATCATATTTTCAGTGATTATCTCGCCTGTTGTGATAACGACCAAGTTTTTTTTTATCTCGGCTCCTTTTTTAACAATAGCTTTGCTTTTTTGAACTGGTTCGAGTATCTCGACCTTCTCGCTGGCGTCTTTTATCAGCTCGCTTTTTTGGACAGCATCAGCTCCGGCGGGAACTGGTGCTCCGGTCATAATGCGAACTGCTTCACCATTATTCAATGTGTGATGCCAACCTTTCCCGGCGGCGGATTCGCCGACGATCTCGAGTGTGACAGGAGCGTTTTTTGTGTCAGACGCGATTACCGCAAATCCGTCCATCTGTGAGCGGTCAAACGGTGGCAGATCGGTGTCGGCAATTATGTCGTCGGCCAATACACGACCAATTGTCTCGCACAGATTGACTCGCTCCGCGCCGAGCACGCCTGTCTCACGCCCAATGATCTTTATAGCTTTTGAGATCTCGATCATAAAGGGAAGCGTCACTGACACTTTCGTAGGCAAAATGCTAAACTTTTTCTGTGAAACAATAGCCGAATTTTATCATAACGAAACTTTTAGTGAGGTAAATCATAAACCGTGATCGAATTAGAATTGACCGAAGAACATAAAGCCCTGCAAGCGACGGTACGCGAATTTTGTGCCGGCGAGGTTGCTCCGTATATCAAAGAATGGGACGAAAAACAGTATTTCGAACCAAAAGTTTTTGAGAAAATGGCAGATCTCGGACTGATGGGCGTCTGCATTCCTGAGCAATACGGCGGGGCCGGATTTGACTACATTTCGCTCGGGCTTGTGTGCGAAGAGCTTGAGGCTTGCGACACATTTTTGCGTGTGGCGATGTCGGTCCACGTCGGCCTCAACAGTCTGAGCGTTTTTAGCTGGGGCACCGAAGAGCAAAAGCAAAAATATCTCGTCCCGCAGGCCAAAGGCGAAAAGCTCGCGACGTTTGGCTTGACCGAACCAAATGCCGGTTCGGATGTCGTCGGTATGCGGTCGTATGCGAAACGTGACGGTGACGATTGGATATTAAATGGCGAAAAGATGTGGATCTCGCTCGGCGATGTGGCAGATCATTTCCTGTTTTTCTGCTGGACCGATCTCGAAAAGCAAAAGGCACGTGATCATAGGGGAATGAGCTGTTTTATTGTCGAGCGGACGATGCCGGGATTTTCGAGCGGGACTCTCCACGGTAAACTCGGTATTCGTGCGGGCAATACGGGATATTTCTCACTCCAAGACGTTCGGGTGCCTGCAAGCAATATGCTTGGGCAAGGGGGCGAAGGATTTAAGATAGCGATGTTTTCACTTGAAAACGGTCGCTATACTGTCGCATCGGGTGCGACGGGCGTTATTCGAGCCTCTCGCGATGCTTCGGTCGCGTATGCTAATACCCGCGAAGTTCAGGGTCAGACGATCGGTAATTTTCAACTCGTCAAACAAAAGATCGCCAATATGGAGGCTGACTACGAAATGTCTCACCTGCTATGGCTAAAATGCGGCTATCTCAAAAATAACGGCTTGCCGTCGGCGAAAGCCGCGAGTATGGCTAAATGGCAATCGACCACGCGTTCGGAAACTGCCGCGTCGATGGCAATCGAGATACACGGTGCAAATGGTTACACCAACGACTATCCGGTCGAGCGTTACCTGCGTAACTGCAAAGCCGCTGTGATCTACGAGGGGACTCGTGACATTCATACGCTGATGCAGGCCGATTGGGCACTCGGCGTAAAGAAAGAAAAAGCGGCTCGCGTAATATTGCCACCATATAATGCGGCATCGGCTTAGACTGCGTGTTCATGTTCAAGCTTGAACATTTGAACAAGATGAACGCCGTGAACACCACTTAATAGTAAGAGGCCGCCCCGAAAGGAGCGGCCTCTTTTTATTTCTAGAAGATACAAACTAAAGTTTGCACTCTAAACTGACTATTCGGTCTCGGCGGTTCCTTTGCCGTCTTTGTAGTGCAGCGTGACTTTCGAGATCTCAGTCAGCTTGAGGTCATGCCACTCGAGCGAATTTCCCTTGTTGTCTTCGACCTTGAGGTCCCACATTTCGATCTTTTCTTTCGGGTGAAACTTGATCTCAAGCGTAGCACCGTCAGCAAGTGTATCCTGGCCGAGGATGTCTTCCTGCCAATCGTCTTTTTTCGAAGGCGAGACGAAGAGCTTGTCGATGATCACGCCAGTTTTGTTAACAAGTGTGAAATCCTGTTCTGAGCCCGATGTCGCCGGAGCAGCTGCTGTGTTGCTGGCTGTCGAGTTAGCAGCGGTGTTAGCAGCTGTGTTGGTTGTGTTTGCAGCTGTGTTAGCAGCAGCGTTTGCAGGCTTGTTAGCGTTTGTGTTGTTGCCGGTCGTGACCGAAGCCGTGCAGCCGATGAATCCGAACGTAAGCGTCAAAACGCTCAATGTCAAAATAATGTTTTTCATTTTCAGTTTTCCTGTCCTCAAAGATTAATTTCTAACATTGCCGGCAAAGATTCTTTCTTATCTTTTTCGACAATCTTAAAAAGAGTATCAGCTTATGTGTATATTGCAAGCTCAAAAATAAATAAAGACAACATAACTCAGGCTGCTTATGTAAATGTCCTGAAGCAAAATTATTTCGTGGTGTTCGAATTCGTAGCGCTCTGCTTTACCGAATCGATGTCGGGGCTTTGATTTGTCAATTTCCACTCGCCGTTTTCCTTTAGAAAAACTATCTTGATGCCGTTAGGATAACTATCGCCGCGTATTTCGGCGACGGCTCTATCACCGGTGATCGTTTCGTTTCTGACCTCGCAGATCTTGCCTGCACCCTGCTCTACATCGAGATATTCGCGAAGCGTTTTGACCTTATCTAGTTTCATCTGCTCTTCGAAAAACTTGATGGTGTCCGCTGAATACATTTTGCGGATCGCAGCTTCGTCTTTTTTGGCGATTGCGTCGCAGTATGCTTTATAGACTGGCATAAGTGTCGGGGCGTTGTTGGTCGTCGTTTCGGGGGTAGCTTTTTTGGTTTCAAGCGGGTTGTTCGAGTTACCGTTAGCTGAGGCCGTGTTGGCATTGTTTGCATTAGGTGTGGGCGTCGTGCCGCCGCCGCAGGCTGCAAAGAAAACGGACAGGCTCAGGACGAAGATAATTGCAATATATTTAGTACGCATAGTGGTCTGGTCTCCCAAATAATATGAATTCACGAGTATAATAAATTTGAAGATAATGAACAAAACCGCCCAAACAGAATTGCACAGACTCTTTTTGGTCGACGGCCTGCCCGAACCGCTCACGGCGGCGAGCAGCCATCTGCAAATATTCGACAATCACATCGAAAACACCCGCATACGCCTGCGGTCGATACGCGATCCGTATTCGAATACGTGGACGCGAATATTGCAGCAGCGATTTGCCATCACAGACGGCGAAACGCCGATAACCAAACTCGCCGAGATACATCTCAATGATGCCGAATACAGGGCGTTTGAGCGATTTAAAGGCCGTGAGATCCGTAAAAACCGCTATTTCCATGAATTTGACCGCGTGTCCGTTGCCTTTGACGTTTATCTGGGCAATCAGCTTGGGCTGAATACCGCACAAGTCGATTTTGAAACCCGCGAGCAAATGGAAAACTACACGCCGACGCCATTTATGATATTTGAGATCACAAACGACCAATTCTTTGCCGGTGCTAGTCTAGTCACAAAGTCATTTTTCGACATCCAAAACGAAATCGAAAAAGTGGGGGCTAACGCAAACATTGGTTC
>JAYVOS010000370.1:0-4184 GCA_043757775.1 Chloracidobacterium sp.
ACGCCATACAAACCATCGCGGCAAGACGAAACAAAGATTTACTATTGAACATTCACTACTCCTAATTCTTTAACGCGTTCAGTATTTACTTTTACCGATTTGACGAAGCACGAGGATGAACTACGACGGAATCGATTGTGAAAAATTCATTAATGAAATTGTATAGTTGGTGGAAAATACTGTCAATCATTGTATTCGGCCACCAATGAGATCTGTTTACGCGCGGCGATGGATGCTCAAACGACCGCGTGCAGTGCGCAAATGGCTGTGTGCAGGTGTGCAGTGCGCGAATGACCGCGGGCAGGGAGCGGAGGGCTGTGTGCACGTAAAAAACGCTGTGGGCGGAGCTAGAAAGGCTGTGGGAACGTAAAAAGCGTCATTGGCAGTTTCGTTATGGGCAAAAACAGTGTTAAATGACCGCATTCAAAATGAAATAGCCGAAACTAGGGTTATTTACGAAAGAATTCCCAAAGATGCGACCGATGCTTGTTTTTTTTTGACAAACCGAAATTCTCTTTCGTCGCCGGTAAGTCGTTCGCCGTCCGCGACGGGTCCGCGTGTTAATCAGGCCGCGCGGGTGAATTGAGCGGCGGCGCAGCAGGTAGGGGCGACCCCGACAAAACCTGACGCCGCCAATTCACGAGTTCAAATCATGTCAGAACCGCGAGCGGGAGCGACGGGATTCTTTAATTCGCCACAGCAAGAAGGGACGGCATTTCGCCGTCCCTTGTCTTATTGCAATAGCTCGTCTCATCGTACGGGCGGATTTCACTTTATCCTGTACCGGGCGGGCTGTCCTTGATGCTTAAATGACTGTCATACGGGCTTTTATAGTTTGTTGCACAGTTGGAACTTATAAGCCGCATAACTCACGTTCCGCACTATTGCATGCGGCAGTCTATCTTTAATTGCAGTTGAATGACCGTCGGGATGCGGTAGTCGGCCTTTTTCTCCCCAATCTGTAGCGTACCTTTTGCGAATCCATTCTTAAGAGGCAGCATGAGCGGCGATCTCCAATGATCCTTACATAAATTATCCAAGTATTCAGGCGAACCGGTTGACCCGCCGTCTGTATTTGGATAGTAAGCCGAATATATCCCGTTCGGACTCAACGACATTGTACCGGTACCCGACAACTTTAATGACATTCCCGTAAACGATAACCCGTCTCCACCGACCGAGCTGCCAGACGCTACATCGTACTCAGAAGTTGATGACTCTAGATCATCGGAAACCACCTGTAGATTTTCGTTAAAATTGAAAGGGATTTTCATTTCACTTCTATTAAGAGCCTCGTCAGCGGCCTGTTCATGTCCTTTCACGTGAACGAAAGTTACGACGATAGGAGCTGGAGCTTTTGGTGCGGGTTTTAAAATTTCCCTGCCAAATACTATCCCCGGTTCCTGAGCTGATGATTCAGATGACAGGGCTGATACAAACAACAATACCAAGAGCCCGATTCCACACTTTCGCAAAACATTGTTCATTTTCATTGTTGATTTCTCCTTTAGGTTCGCGGTGTTAGCCGCGACCGACAGCATACTAAAATTCGCCCTAAGTATGCCTACGTCGACAATTGTTGTCAAACTCGGACAACCTGCACGTCGTCCGGATAATGCAGCGTTCTGATTGAAAGTCTCTTGCTCGAGGTCTTTGTTGTAATTCGAGAGAGCAACAAGTGACAATCTCTACGTTTTCAAACGCGTCATCGGCACTCTTACATCATTCTTCTCTGCAAAATCCTTAGCGATCTCGTAACCTGCGTCGGCGTGGCGGATGATTCCCATGCCGGGATCGGTGGTTAGGACGCGTTCGATGCGCTTTGCGGCTTCGGGTGTGCCGTCGGCGACGATGACCTGACCCGCGTGAAGAGAATAGCCAATGCCGACGCCGCCGCCGTGGTGTAGCGAGACCCAGGTCGCACCGCCCGCGACGTTGATCATAGCATTGAGATAGACCCAATCAGCGATCGCGTCACTGCCGTCTAGCATCGCTTCGGTCTCGCGGTTGGGCGAGGCGACCGAGCCGCAGTCGAGATGATCTCGGCCGATCACGATCGGAGCTTTGAGTTCGCCGGACGAAACCATTTCGTTAAGTTTCAAACCAGCCTTTGCACGGTCGCCATATCCGAGCCAGCAGATACGGGCCGGAAGACCTTGAAATTCGATCTTTTCCTGTGCCATCGTCAGCCATTTGATAAGGTGATCGTTGTCAGGGAATAGCTCCATCATCGCGGCGTCGGTTTTGTAGATGTCGTCTTTGTCTCCCGAAAGAGCGACCCAGCGAAACGGCCCTTTTCCCTCGCAGAACAAAGGACGAATGTAAGCGGGTACGAACCCAGGATAGTCGAATGCGTTAGCAACGCCATGATCTTTGGCACGTTGGCGGAGATTGTTGCCGTAATCGAAAACGATCGACCCGCGACGCTGAAATTCGAGCATTGCCTCGACATGTTTCGCCATTGATGCCTTTGCACGCTCTTCGTATTCGGTCTGATCGGTCTTTCTTAACTCATTTGCCTGTTCGATGTCTAAACCGACAGGAATATAGCCGTAAAGCACGTCATGAGCACTCGTCTGATCGGTCACTACATCTGGGATGATGCCCCGCTCAAGCATTTGCCAGAGAGCCTCAGCAGCATTACCGTGTAAGGCGATGGATTTTGCCTCTTTATTAGCGACGGCTTCATTTGCAATGTTTATCGCGTCGTCAAGATCTTTCGCGGCAACATCGACTTGCTTTAGCTGCAAACGACGCTCGATTCGCCACGGATCAACATCGACCAGAAGCCCGACTCCGCCATTAAAAGTGATCGCTTGTGCCTGAGCACCGCCCATCTCGCCAAGCCCTGCGGTCAGCACCAGCTTTCCGGCGAGCGATCCCCAACCGTGCTGACGAGCAAGCGAGCCAAATGTCTCATACGTCCCCTGCAAGATGCCCTGTGTGCCGATATAGATCCACGACCCCGCCGTCATATGCCCATACATCATAAGCCCGTCGCGTTCGTAACTATCGAACTGCTCCTGCGTCGCCCAATGCGGCACGATGTTCGTATTCGCAATCAGCACACGCGGAGCATCTGTATGAGATTTGAAAACACCGACCGGCTTGCCGGACTGGACCATCAAGGTTTCGTCCTCATTCAGTTCGCGCAAGCTGCGTAATATCGCATCATACGATTCCCAATTCCTCGCCGCCTTGCCGCGTCCGCCATAGACGATCAGGTTATCAGGATCGAATGCGACCTCCTGATCTAGATTGTTCTGTATCATCCGATACGCAGCCTCGATCAGCCAATTCTTACACGACAATTCGGTTCCCGCCGGTGCTTTGATCATTCGTTTCATAAGTCTATTAGATATGATAGACGCAATTACGAATTGGCGAAAATCTGATAACATTCTCGGGAACGATCTCGTAAGACCAAAGCCATGAAAACCCTAAAATATCTACTTCTGATAATCGCTATATTTGCTTTCGCGGGCTTAGCAGTTTCGGCGCAGAAAACTGATAAGCCAAAATTTAATGCTAAACTCGCAAAAAAACTAGGTGCCGACGAACGCGGGATGAAGATGTATGTCTTGTGCATCCTCAAAACCGGCCCCAAAGACGCTGAGATCAAAGGCAAGGAACGCGATGATATTTTCGCAGGGCATTTTGCAAACATTAGCAATCTCGCCGATCAGGGCAAGCTTGCCGTTGCCGGGCCATTTGAAAAGAACGACAGAGCGTATCGCGGGTTATATATCTTTAATGTCGCAACTATCGAAGACGCTGCGAAACTCGTTGTCCTCGACCCTGCTGTCAAAGCGGGTGTGTTCGTACCCGAACTAACTCTCTGGTATGCATCTGCGGCATTGATGACTATTCCCGAAACTCACAAGAAATTACAAAAGCCGACAAAGTAAATGCAGCACGCCGATCTGATAATTCACAACGCCGGGCAACTCGTCACCTGTGCCTCCGGCGGCAGGCCTAAACGCAGTAACGAAATGCTGGATGTCGGCATCATCGAAAATGGTGCGGTAGCTGTTTTGGGCGGTAAGATATCGGCCGTCGGCTTTTCGACGCAGATTTTGCGCGATTATCACAGTGACAATATGATCGATGCCGACGGCAAGGTTGTCTGTCCCGGATTTGTCGATCCGCACACGCACATAGTCTACGCAGGCGATAGGCTCAGC
>JAYVOS010000371.1:0-15680 GCA_043757775.1 Chloracidobacterium sp.
CTCGAATGCCACCGCGGCACAGGCGGCGATTCGTTCATAATGAAGGTCGCGGTACGCTCAGTCGAGCACCTGCAAGAAATGATCGACCGCCTCACGCCCTACGGCATTACCACAACGACAATTGTCCTTTCGTCGCCGGTTAAACACCGGGTGATCGATGTTTAAGTCAAATGCAACGAAAGGGTTGATGCCGAGTATTTCGTTCTAAGTTTTTCAGTTTTGACTTTGCTCACTTTAGTTTTGCCGCCAAAATTTATACTGTATTCTTCGTCGGGCTGGTTCCAACTTATTATCAAATTCAGTTTGCTAAGGTGAGAGAAAATACGGGATCTGAAGTCAGTTTGGTGAGATGCATAATCGAATTCTATGAAAAACTATAAATTACGTTTCTTTCTTCCATTTGTCTGTCTATTGTTCATCGCTTCGGCAAACGCTCAGATGGCTCCGAAAACTGCTCCGACGCCACCTAGAGGCTCGGCTCCGGTGACGAGTGTTTCGCAGATCAAAGATGTAAAGCCGTCCGACAAATTCTATCCGGCTTTGCAGTCGCTGGTTGAACGCTATGGTTGTGTTATGCCATACGAGGATTACACATTTCGGGCAAATGACCCGCTAACCCGCGAGGCTTTCGTAGTGGTGTTCAATAATTGCTTAGACCGTTTAGTTGAACTTGTCGGCGCGTCAAGCGACAACTATCTTGACAACACACAACTAATCATCAACCTATTCAACCACTATTCCGCCGCCGGAACGAATATTACCTCTGTTTCAAAACTCAAAGATATCGAGGCAAGTTACGATTATTATGCCGAACTGCAATCCTCCGTCGAACGTTACGGTGTTGACATCAGCGATGCGGATAAAAACTTTCGCCCGAACAAAAGTGTCAGCGAAAAAGAATTTTACGAATGGATCAGCAAAATATTCGGAGCCAGCATCGAAGGCACACCGTCGGCGACCAAAATTGTTAATCGCGGCGATTTTATTATGGTCATGAATAGCGTAATCGAAAATGACACTGAGAAGATCGCCAAATTTGAAGAGGCTAAAAAGAATGAGCAACTAAAAAAACTCATCAACGATTTGCCGTCGAGAGGAAAGGCGAAAATCACCCAAGGATTAATGTTTTACACCCGCGATAATACCTGCATTGATTTTACCGGAGCGAGTAGCGAACTAAAGTCCGCTGCCAAAGACGGCGGACTCTGGGGCGATTACAGAATTAAAACCGATGATATCGGTGACATCGTTTTTGAGACCAATAACACCTGCAAAAAAGGGGATAAATTGGTTCTTCTACGGGTCGGCACCGCGATTGTAACCATGAGAGAAAAAGGAATTAAGCGACTGAAATAACGGTCAGAGTTTATGAAGGTTTCCTACATCTTTATCAGATCTTAGTCAGGCCGCCAGTCCGTGTTTAGATGTGCCGTGGTTATCCAGAACGCAGTTCTCACTTGGCAGCAAATTCAGGGTGCGCATACGACTCCAGGAAACCACACAGAGAACAGCGGAAGGTACCCACTGGAATGCACTTTTCTGCTGGAGCTGGAACACACGTACCAAACCAGGTGGGCTTACCCGGTGCTCCTTCGACCCAATTGCTGACGATACAAAATTTACTCCCCTTAAAGTCGGGAATGAACCCCTGCACCATCTCGCCGTTGCACTTAGGACATCGAATCGCCTCTGTACTCAGGCTCAAACCTCCGGAAAATGAATTGGAAGGAGTTGTCATACATTGAATAAATTACTTTACTGCAAATATCTGCATTAAGGCAAATTTACTAGAAAATTGTATGAGAACACCTCAAAAGTCAGACTAATCTAGTTACTCCAAGCAATCTGGCTGCGCAGACGCAGTATTGAACGTTCCTTACCCAAAGTCTCAAAAACCGCCAGCATCGACGGGCCGACTGCGACGCCTGTGAGCATGGTGCGGGCACCGTTCATGATGACACCGAGTTTTGTGGCTTTCTCTTCGGTAAAGGCTTTAACGACAAGTTCGATGTTTTCCTCGGTGAACGCAAGATGGCTCTTACTGACGTGGGGGCTACTGACACTTTCTACGTCGCCGAATTCAGATTCGAATCTATCCGCGAGTTCGGGGAGCCACGTTTTGAGATCGGGGAATTTCGATAGATTTTTCTCGATAGCCGCGGGATCGAAATCGTAGTCTTCGCTAAAATAGGCGCGTCCTTGGGTCGAAAAATCCTTGAGCGTGAAGAAACGCTGACGGATGAGGCAAACGGTGTGGACGAACCAATCGTGCGAACCGTGTTGCGGCCGATCTAAGGCAATATTTTCCGGCCGGTCGGCGATATCACTGCCGCGTTCGAAGTCTTGCGAATCGGTTGACGCGACCGTTCCGGTCAGGGCGCGGCCCTCCGGCTCGTACTCTTCGCGCCATAGCTTTTCCGACTTTAGTTCAGTCTTGACGAAGGGCAGCAGCTCATTAACGGACATCGTACGGATATATTCGGCGTTCATCCATTGCGCCTTGTCGTCGGTCCATTTCCGCGGGTCGTTTTCGGTGAAATTAAAGACCGCGTTTGAGCGGTGAATGCCGCCCAAAGAGAATTTTTGGACAAGCTCGTCGAGCGTGTAGATCTCTTTTTCCTCGCCGGCTGACCATCCGAGCAGTGCGAGAAAATTGCGAAATGCGGCCGCCAAAAAACCGGCATCGCGATAAGTTGTCATCGAGACGACCTCGCCGTGCTTACGTTTCGAGAGCTTGCCCTTGTTGGGCGCCATTATCAGAGGCAGATGGGCAAATGTCGGCGGAGCGACGCCGAGAGCCTCGTAGATCAAGACCTGTTTATGCGCATTTGTCAGATGATCCTGCCCACGAATAACGTGCGTGATCGCCATCTCGATGTCGTCGCAGACGACCGCAAGGTTGTAGAGCGGATGACCGTCAGAGCGAAGTAGGACTAGGTCTTCAGTTTCGGCGTAGTCGCGTTCCTGCAAGCCATAAACGGCGTCTTCAAAGCTCGTCTTCCCCGAAGCAATGACCCAGTCGCTACCGCTCCCCGTTCTGACATCCGGCACTTTTAGACGTATCGCAAACGGCTCGCCTGCGGCGGCACGTGCATCGCTTTCCTCGGCTGAGAGATCGCGATACGGATTGTCACGCATGTTCTTTTCGCCTTGTCCGGCACGGGCTCGTTCTTTGATCGCGTCTTTTACATTGGCGTCAGTTGGCTCGGCTTTTGGCGTGAAATCGCGATAGGCTTTGCCCTCGGCGAGCAGCTTTTTGGCGGCGGCACGATGCTTGTCGGCGTTGTCGGACTGGAAAACGATCTCTTCGTCGTGACCGAGTTCTAGCCACGCCAGGCCGTCGAGGATCGAGCGTGTCGATTCCTCAGTCGAGCGGGCTAGATCCGTATCCTCTATCCGCAACAAAAACTTGCCGCCGGTGTGGCGGGCGTAAAGATAATTGAATAAAGCGGTCCTCGCAGAACCGATATGAAGGTAGCCTGTCGGCGAAGGGGCAAATCTTACTCTTACAGTCATAAATAAATAGTTTCGCCCTAAAGCCGAAAGAACGCAAAGGACGAGCAAAAACATAAAAAAGCTATCAGATCTTACGACTGATAGCTTGTTTGAGATCGAAAATTTGAAATTTCGAATTTGTAATTTCAAATGGCGGAGACGACAGGATTCGAACCTGTGGTAGTTTTTAAAGACTACAACGATTTAGCAAACCGCCGCTTTCAGCCGCTCAGCCACGTCTCCGCATTGCCCGTAAGCAAATTCCAATTCTACCCCAAGGGCAAACTTTGTCAAGTTAATTGCATCTTACTTTACGAATACCGTACCCTTTTCGGCTTGACACGCTTGAATTTAACGCAGAAAATACCAAAGTTACTGGTACTGACATTTTTTTGATGGAATATCCGACTAAAGCAAAGCGGTTTTTGCAGTCAGCTCTTGTATTGCTTACAGCGATCGGGGCAACTGTTATCGCAGCGCCCACAGCAAAGGCCAACGTCACCATCGAAGTTAACAGCAACCTCGGCATCATTAAGGGCATTGTCCGCGACGATGGCGGCAGCCCGATCGCGGACGCAACAGTCGCGATATTTCGCGGCGGCACTTCGAAATTATTAAAACAGGTCAGCTCGGCGTCGGACGGCAGCTTTTTAGCAAAGATATTGCCCGGCACTTACACTGTGCTGGCGGTCGCACAAGGGTTTAATCCGGTGACGCTTTTGGGTGTCCAGGTCGGGCATGCGGCTGAGGTCAATTACGGCTTTAAGCTGGAGCGGGCCGGTAACGGCAACACGCTTCCCGAAAAACGGCTCGACCGCAACAGTTCGAAATGGCGTATCCGTGCCTCGCAATCGCAACGTTCGATCTACCAAAATCAAGAAGGCAAAGATCCGGTCGTCGTCGCTGACACAAGTGACGAAGATCAGATTACGGCTGATGATCGACCAGGAAAACGCCGCGGCCAGACTGTGGTCGAGACATATTTTGCTGGTTCCAGGCAAGGTAATTACGCCGGTGTTAATTTTGCGACCCTCGTGCCTGTAGGCGACGAAGCCGATCTGGTTTTCGCAGGACAATTTGGCAAGGGTAAAAATGCCCCGCTGAGATTTGAGACCAATGCTAAGTTTCGAGCCGCAGCCGGCCATCAAATACGGCTCAACTCATCATTCGGAAAGCTTGGTAATGTAAACGAAAAAGCTCTCGGACAGATGTCGTTTCAGGCTCTGGACGAATGGAGACTTCGCGATGGCGTGATCCTCGTGCTCGGCGTTGATTATTCGCGATTTGTCGGTGCGGGTAATGATTCGTCGCTAAGCCCTCGTTTAGGCTTACAGTTTGACATCGGTGCGAAGACCCGTTTCCGCACAGCATTTACTGCTCAAACAGAAGAAAAATCGTGGGCAAGAGCCATAGATCTCGAAGGTCAAAGCATTGCCTTTACCGAACCTGTCTCCGTCGATGACTTTGTTATGGTCAGCGGCAGACCAAAGATGAATAAGAGTCGTCGGCTGGAATTTGGCATCGAGCGTGTGCTCGACAATAATTCGAGCATCGAGGCAAATGTGTTTTTCGACACAACATTGGATCGAGGCGTGGGTCTCAACACTGTTGCTTTCGATACGCTCGGCGGTGATGGTTTTGGCGATTTCGTTGCTAATCAGCAAGGCAGGGCGACTGGTGTCAGAGTTGTTTACTCACGACGCCTCAACAGCGTTATATCGACGGCCGCAGGCTATGCGTTCGGCAGCGGACAGAAGTTATCCGGATCGGCTATTACAAACCCCGCAAATGTTTTCGAGAACGACTTTTTCCACTCATTTTTTGCCCAACTTACAGCTGATCTAAGTACCCGCACGAGCGTAAAAACAGTATTTAGACTCTCGCCCCAAGCAACCGTTTTTGCTATCGACCCTTTCCGCGGCCGACTCGCAATTTATGATCCGGGCTTGAGTGTTTTTGTCACACAGAGCTTGCCGACGTTTGGGCTGCCTATCCGTGCCGAAGCCATCGTAGATGCCCGAAACCTTTTTGATTTTCAAACAGGTGTTTTTGGCAAAGTAGGAAGCCTGAAATTGGATGCTCAACAGCGGATGCTGAGGGGCGGAATACAAGTAAGATTTTAGATCACGCCACGTAGGAACCGCTTAGGTCACAGAGTCCCATGTTTTATCTGTGTAAGGCTCGTTTTTTGTGGCTATATTTTTCTCCAAATTCTCGGATTATCAAGCAAAATGCTGAATTATGTCTAAGCTGTCTAAACGGTAAAAAATACTTTGAAAAGCAGTTATTTACTGAAAAACATTGAATATTTTTATGTCTCAGGTTTCATATCGATTGGAACGAATTTTGCGTAAGAAAAAGTTTGGCTAGGTATGCCTTGAATTATGAAAGGGAAAGTGCTGACAAGTTGGAGCCTGATATGGCTTTTAGCTTCCGTCCTGTTTGTCGCAGGCGGAGCACTAAACTTGTCTCAACGCACGTTTCAAAAGCTGCCGCCGACCGATGGCATTGGCTGGGAACTCCGCAGCGACGGAGTTTATGCCGCAAAGGTAACGCCCGGAATGGCAGGCTCGCGTGCCGGCATTTCGATGGGCGACAAATTGATCGGCATCGGCTTTGATGCCGAGAAAACCGAAGAGGTCACCTCGCCCGCCGATGTCCAGATGTATCTCGAGGCGGCAGGCGTTGACGGTAATCTCACTTACTTTTATCAAAAACCCTCTTACGCCTCTACGGATAATTTCTATTTTGCTGATCTTCACCACATCGATGCCGTGCCGCGTTGGACACCGTCGATAATATTTTTGTCGCTCGTCGGAATTATATGGCTCGGCGTAGGAATTTTCGTGCTGTTCAAGCAAGGCAGTCGCTCGCCGTTTGTGCTGCATTTTGCGATGGTCTGCCTGGCGGCATTTGTTTTTCATATTTACAAGTCGCTGGGAACAGGCGAAGATTTTGACCTAGCGGTCGATCTGATAGACGGTATTGCTTTCACATTTTTCGTGCCGCTTTTCCTTCATTTCTGTATCAGGTATCCGGTTCGAAGCGACGTTTTTGACGAAAACCGCTGGAAAACCTACATACTCTACGTTCCTGCCGGACTGCTTTCAATTTGGCAGATATTTATTGCTCTCGTTCCGACGCTGTTCTTTAAGACCGGCATAGCCGAAACGCTCGCACGGCTCGATGACCGTTTTAACCTTACCGGCACCACATACCGATTGGCGTTTTACCATTTTGTGCTCGGCGTATCAGCCGGGGCATGTCTGCTCGTGTGGCGGTTCTTTAAGAATCACCAGCCTGTCGTTCGTCAGCGTCTGAAATGGGCGATGTGGGGAACGATCGCTGCGATAGTTCCGGTCGTCCTGATGCAGCTTGTTGAACGTGTCGGCATACAAATACCTAATGACAATTTCAGCACAGCAATAACGACGCTACCGCTGGCACTGATACCGCTAAGTTTCGGCCATTCCGTCGTCAGATACCGTTTGATGGATGTCGATGTGGTCGTCCGCCGTGCTTTGGTTTATGCGATGACGACTGCGGCGATCGCGATGATGATCGGTGCGGTCGCCCTCGGACTCGTTTTCCTCGCGGTCGGGAATAATCTCTCGACGACCGAGATCACGCTTCGTGCGCTGATCGCGATAGTCGCGATGGGGGCGATCGTTTTGCTAAGTGAACCGCTCAAAAAATATCTGCAAGAACGTGCGGACCGTTTCTTTTACGGGACGCGCTATGACCTGCGCCAAGGTCTGCTCGATTTTGGCAAAACGCTGTCAGCAACGACAGCTCTCGACCCATTACTTGACGGCCTGATCGAAAGGTTAAAGCAGGTATTGGACGTGCAAAAGGTCGCTGTTTTTATCGAAGATGAGAGTGCGAAGGTACATTATCGCCTGGCTAAATCAGTCGGCCTGGATGAGAAATACAAGATCCCGGCGGATTTCCGAACGATGATCCGTCAAAAATCTGCGGGCAAGGGCGTAGTTCGTGCAGACGAATTAGACCTGCCCGATATCGACACAACCGATGCCGGTCAAAATGGCAATGGCAACGGAAAGCCGCTTGTTAGGCAAGAACTACATTACTTTGTGCCGTGTGTAGCGGGCGGGAAAATGGTCGCGGTTATTGGACTTGGGCGTGCGACGGACGGTTCGCTTTTGTCATCCGAAGATCTTGAGATCCTTCGAACAGTTTCGGGTTACATCGCCGTCGCGATCGAAAACAGCCGTCTCTACACACAGCAAAAACAGTACACCGAAGAACTCGCCCTGCTCAAGGAATTTAACGAATCCATAGTCGAATCGGTCAACGTCGGTCTGCTCGCCGTGGACGAAAACGGCCGTATTACCCGCAGCAATTCGCCATTCGAAGAGATGATGGGCTTTGAACGCGACCAAGCCGTCGGCAAATTAGTGGAGGATGTTTTTGATACGAGTTTTGCATTGAATTTAGAAAATATTCTCGGCAAAACCCGCTGGCATCTGACCGAAGTGCGTAACGCTTACAAGCTGCATACTTACGATGCGTTGGGCGGATCATTGATATTAAATGTCGCAGTTGCCCCTCTTAGATCTATTTCAAATCAGCAGACGGGTGCGATCATCGTGCTTGAAAATGTCACGTCCCGCGTCAAGCTCGAAGAGACCGTCCAGCAAAGCGAAAAACTCTCCAGCATCGGCCTACTTGCCGCCGGTGTCGCCCACGAGGTAAACACACCTCTGACGGGTGTTTCGAGTTATACGCAGATGCTGTTGGGGATGATCCCCGAAACCGATCCGAAACACGCCCTCCTGCAAAAGATGCAGCAGCAGACCGATCGTGCGTCAAACATCGTCGGCAATCTGCTCAATTTTTCGCGTACCGGCAGCTCCGAAGATTTTGTCGAGATCGACATCAATAAGCTGCTCAACGACACCCTCCAACTGCTCGAACCGCAACTGCGAAAATCGAACATTGAGATCATCAAGCAATACGCTGAAATACCCCCGACAATACTCGGCAGCGGCGGCAAGCTACAACAGGTATTCACCAACCTGATACTTAACGCCCGCGACGCGATGTTTAGCGGCGGTACGATCAGGTTAAAGACGTCCCTCGATCCTGTCTTAGGTGCTGTTGTTGAGGTTGTCGATACCGGCGAAGGAATACCGGCGGAAAATCTATCGAAAGTCTTTGATCCTTTCTTTACTACTAAAGAGGTAGGCAGCGGAACAGGTCTCGGCCTCGCCGTGTCATACGGCATTATTCAAGAGCATTCGGGAACCGTTGACGTACAGAGCCAACCTGGTGAAGGTACGACGTTTAGACTCGTATTTCCCGTGATGCAAAAGAACGGGCGAAAACTCGCCGTCAGCTAAATCGCCGCCTTGTTTCCGACATTACTCGCAAAATACATCGACACTAAAAACGCTACGAACATTATCCCTGCTGCCGTCCAAAACGTGCGGTAGAGCGTGAAATCGTCGATCGCATTTATCGCGTTGTTGAGCAGCAAACCGCCAATAAGCGGACCGACCGCCCGTGCCAGACTTGCGCCGGACTGCATAATGCCCATCGTGCGGCCTTGATCGTGTTCGTCAGCGGTTTTTGAGGCAAGGCTCGTCAGAGCCGGTGATGCTATCGAATTGCCAAATGACAAAACAGCCGTGCCGATTAAGAGCGCAAGCAACCCACCATATTGCGGACTGACGATAGGCACTGCGAGCAAACTCGCTCCCATCATCAGGCAGCCGATTACGACCAGTTTGGCCTCGCCAAACTTCTTGACGAGCGGCCCGAAAAGTCCGCCCTGCACGATCACTGCAATAACGCCGACAAATGCAAACAGGTAGCCGTTTTGCTCAGGCGTATAATTAAAACGATAGGTCGTATAGAGTACATACGCATAGGTCATGATCGAAAACGCGACGATCAGCAGAAAATATACAAGATTGATCTCGCGAAACTCTTTGTCCTTAAATGATTCGACCAGCTCTAGGATTCGATTTTTTCGTTCGGGGATTGCGGCTCGCAGGCCAGGTTTTAGTGATTCCGGCAGGATAAAGTAGAGAGCTATCGCATTTACGAGAGATAGGCCCGCCGCAAAGAAAAAAGGAATTTGAATACCGTATTTACTCAGTATGCCCGATATTGCCGGGCCAAAGATAAACCCTAGCCCAAATGCGGCTCCGAAAAGCCCCATGCCCTTGGCACGATTTTTCTTTGAAGTAACGTCCGCAATGTAGGCTTGGGCGGTAGCGATGCTGCCGCCGGTTATGCCGCCTAAAATACGTCCTAAAAATACAAGG
Organism: Chloracidobacterium sp.; assembly: GCA_043757775.1. Classification (GTDB taxonomy): domain Bacteria; phylum Acidobacteriota; class Blastocatellia; order Pyrinomonadales; family Pyrinomonadaceae; genus OLB17. Next base: position 9,789 of record JAYVOS010000371.1, read on the forward strand.
AAGAGCGTTCCGGCAATACCGATCGTAAAATAACCGACCGCAGAACCGAGCAGACTAATAAACAATATCGGCCGCCGTCCGTACCTATCCGATAGCCGCCCCAATACAGGCGAAAATATAAACTGCATAACCGAATAGGTCGCAAACAAAAACCCGATGTCACGCGGGGTCGCGTTAAACGGTGCGGTATTGGCGTAATAGGGCAGGATCGGAATGACCATCCCGAAACCGATGAGATCGATAAACACCGTGATAAAGACAATTATCAGCGGTGTCGTAAAGAATTTTTCGTCCGGCTCTACTGTCTCGATCTCCGTTGGGTTTTCGTCGTGCATTACTGTGATGAATCGCAGTCACGCATCTACTAACAGCGTGAAAATATAGTAAGATAATAAAAAAATAAACAATAACACCCAAGTCGGTGATTCCAAAAACAATGTCAATTAAATTCGGTAACAAAGCATTAGTATTTCTATCTTTGATCATCTTTTTCACTATGTCTCAGGAAATATCCGCGCAAAAGAAACAGCCCAAGAAACCAGCCGCGGTCGAGGTCAAACCTACTCCGCCCGAGATCGCCTATACGGTTTCGATGTCAAAACCCTACACACATCTGATCGAGGTCGAGATGCATGTAAAGTGGGCTCAAATGCCCGATAGGACCGAGCTAAAGATGGCCGTCTGGACACCGGGCAGCTATCTCATACGTGAATACGCACGCCAAGTGCAGGGTTTCGCCGTCAAAGATGCAACCGGAACTGCCCTTGCCTGGCAAAAGACTAATAAGAATACTTGGGCTGTCGATATTAAAGGCAGCAAAGAGATCGTTGCAACGTATCAGGTTTACGCTAACGAGCTGACCGTCCGCACTAACGAACTCAACGACGAGCACGGTTTTTGGAACAATGCTGCGACGCTGATGTTCGTCAAAGACCAGCTGAAAGTGTCGTCAATGGTTACTGTGAAACCTTATGGCAATTGGAAAGTAGCAACCGGCCTGCCGCGAGTCGCGGGTGAGACAAATACTTTTAAGGCTGAGAATGTTGATGTTCTGTTCGATTCGCCATTTGAGGTGAGCGATTTCAAAGAGATCTCTTTCGACGTCGAGGGCAAACCTCATCGCATCATTTTCAGCGGCGAGGGCAACTACGACATGAAGCAAACCGCCGCCGACGTTGCCAAAATAGTCGAGGAAGCATACAAGATTTTTGGCGAGCTGCCGTACAACGACTACACCTTTATCGTCAATCTTCGCGGCGGCGGCGGTCTTGAGCACCTCAATTCGACGGCATTGCAAACCAACCGATTCTCATTTAAGCCTGAGTCGCGTTACGAAGGGTTTCTCGGCCTCGTTGCTCACGAATATTTTCATGCTTTTAATGTAAAACGTATTCGCCCCGATGCTCTCGGGCCATTTGACTACGAAAACGAAAATTATACCAAGCTATTGTGGGTCGCCGAGGGCGGTACTGAGTACTACTCGAACATACTGCTTCGCCGAGCCGGCTTATTGACTGACAAGGATTTTTTGAAAGATAAAGCTAAGGCTATCAAAGCCCTTCAGGAACGTCCGGGCCGTTTTGAGCAAAGTCTCGAAAACTCAAGCTTTGACGCATGGATCAAGTATTATCGCCCTGACGAAAATGCTGTAAACACTCAGATCTCGTATTACGACAAGGGCGAGATCGTTAATATGATGCTCGATATCACGATCCGCGGAGCTTCGAACGGAGCTAAGTCAGAGGACGATGTGATGCGATATCTATACACTGAATTTTTCAAAAAAAATAAGAATTTTACGCCCGAAGATTTCCAGAAAACTGCGGAAATGATGGCTGGTAAAAGCCTGGACGATTTCTTTTCAAAATATGTTCGGGGTACCGCTGATATTGACTACAACTCTATCGTAAATGTTCTGGGGCTTAAGTTGGCCGTGAAAGACGGAGCGGACACTGCCTATCTCGGAGCCGACACGGTTGAAGACAATGGCCGCCTCAATATTAAGTCGTTACCTGCCGGAACACCGGCGTATGAATACGGATTGAATACCGGTGATCAGATCGTCGCCATTGATGGCCATCGGGCAAACCAGACCGTCCCTGTTGGCGCGGATCGAATACCTCGAACATTTATTCAAAATTACCTTTTCGAAAAGAAACCCGGCGACAACGTTAAATTTACTGTCTTTCGGTTTGACGTGATCCGTGAGATCACCGTAACGCTCGGCAGCGACCCGCGAAAGAGTTATAACTTTGCGGTGTTACCGAACGCAACCGATGCTCAGAAAAAGCTGTATTATGATTATTTGAATGCCGATCTATAGTTTTATGCGTTTATTGAGATCTTTAAGCTTGGGTCTGATCGGCAGTATTCTGCTCATCTCCGGCTGTCAAAATAATATTTTTCAGCCAAAGCCCGCCGCTGCGACTGCACTGCGTGATATGCCTGCGGTTCGTCTAAATTTCAGATACGAGGGAGACGTTCCGGCACCGACGCTCGACGCCGCAAAAACTGCTGAGGACAGAAACACAGCCGTCCAGTCTGATTTTGACGCTAATCGAACGCAGGAAATGCTCGACCGCACACTCACGTCACCGGACAAAAAGCGCATCGTCGCAATATATCACCGCTTGACCGATATGCAGGCAGAGTTTCGCCTCGATATATATACGGCGGACGGAAAGCTATTAAAAAAGCTCACCTCCGATGCGATGGCGGTTCATTTTCCTGACACAATTGTGTGGTCGCCTGATTCCGGCACCTTGGCGTTTGTCGCCATGACGCGTGCAGGACAAGCCATAATTCCGGGTGCAGTTCCGACAACTTCCCCGGCGGGGGCAAACACCGCCACGAATACACAAAGTCCTGCAAACAGCAACACAAATTCCGCCCCGGAAACTAATACCGAGACGCCAATTGCGACTCCAGCTCAGGCTCCGACGCCTCCCTCGCCAACCGGAATTCTCACATTTCGCAGTGAGCAGATATACACGTGCGGAGCTGAGGGCAACAACGTCAGGCCGATAACTGAAAATGAAGGCCTGATCTATTTTTATTACACTTGGTCGCCGGACAGCACCATGCTCGCTGCTCTTGCCACAACCTCCCGCGAGTGGAGATACGGTGAGATACTGGCCGCCGGCAAAGGCGAGACGATGATACCGCAGGGCCGCCCTAGAATCATCGAAAAGAACGGTCGCGAACGCCGCCTCGATGACAATCTGACGGCCGTGCGTCCAGTGTGGTCGCCCGATTCGGTAAAGGTCGCGGCTGCGTTTGGCAATCAGATCCGGCTCTACGACGCTAACGGCACAAACCCGACACAAGCAGCGATACCGCTTCGCAATCAACTCCTTATCTCGTCACAGATCTATGATCGTGATCAGCAGCGGCAGTTTCAGGCGTCGAATGCCGACCCTAATTCGAATACTCCTGCAAATACGGCTCCGGATCAGCCTTTATCAACGCTACCAGACGAGAAATTGCTGGTTTCATTCAACCCGATCGTCGAACTGGCATGGACGGCTGATGATCTGCTCTACCTCAAAACCGCGTATATCCGCCGTATGAAAAACGAAGCTGACAGTGTGATGAGTTTTGCCCGCTGGCACCGCCTCGCACTCACGGCTCAGGCCGCCGGACCCGTAAAATAAAATATGAAATACGAAACGATCGCCGATATTTACTCGGCAAACGCAATGACCCGCGAAGGATTTCTCGCTTGCCTCGCAAACGTCACCGACGCTGAAGCCACAGCTTTGCCCGACGGTGAAAAATGGACGGTCCAGCAATTGGTCGAGCACGTCAGCATCGTCGAGCAAAATAGTACGCTTCTTTGTGCTCGGTTGGTCGGGGCAGCAAAGGCCGATGGCAAGCTAACTGATGGTAACATCGGAGTTTCAAATGAAACTATGGCCAAATGGGCCGCAGCAGCCGATGCAAAACTCGAAGCTCCCGACCGTGTTCAGCCTACCGGCAATGTTTCTATCGCTGATACTCTTGGGCAGCAAACGACGAACATAAATACTTTAGCGGCGTTACGTGTCGATCTCGAAACTTACAATATGGAGACTCTTAAGTTTCCGCATCCGTATTTCGGCGACCTGACGGCGACAGAATGGCTGGTCTTGATAGGCGGACACGAAAGACGGCACACCCTGCAGATCGAAAAGCTATTGACCAAGATCAGACACTAAAAAGCCCGGCTGAAAGGAGGGTGCTCCAGCCGGGTAAATGACATCAAACCGATTCATAATAGCGATATTATTTCCTGTGTGTTTGACGCCGGTTTTATGATGATTTGCTCCTTCGGCGCGTTGCCGGAAAATCTCTCAGACCCTTCGATTTCTGCTAACGTAAATATCACCGCCTGTGATAACATTTCGTTTTAGCATGTATAAATAAAATTGAAGACACCGCTTGAGCTTGCGATGCATCTTAGGTTCGGTTATGGATAAATTTCTTGTGAGAGGCGGCAATCCGCTGAGAGGCAAAATTGAGATCGGCGGAGCAAAAAACTCGGCTCTGCCGTGTCTTGCCGCCACCTTGCTATCGGCTGAAACGGTCACGCTCCACAACGTGCCGTATGTCAAAGACCTGATCACCCAACGGCGTCTGCTCGAGGATCTTGGGGCGACAGTCTTAACACCTGAGCTGCGAACTCACAAGGTCACTGCTAACAATATCCAGACATTTGAGGCTCCGTATGAGCTGGTTAAAACGATGCGTGCAAGCGTGTTGGCTCTCGGGCCGTTGCTGGGGCGTTTCGGCCAGGCAAAGGTCAGCCTGCCCGGCGGTTGTGCTATCGGCACACGCCCGATCGATCTTCACCTAAAAGCTTTCGAACAGCTCGGTGCGGTAGTCTCGCTCGAATCCGGCGATGTAGTTGCCCGCGCACCAAAAGGGCGGCTAATCGGTAACACCATCAACTTTGAAAAAGTCACTGTAACGGGAACTGAAAATGTGATGATGGCTGCCTCCCTTGCCGTCGGCAAAACGATCATTCATAACGCCGCTCAGGAACCTGAGATCGACGATCTAGCCGAATTGCTCAATAAAATGGGTGCCCGTATCAAAGGCGCCGGGACCGCGGTCATCGAGATCGAAGGAGTCGAGGCTTTGGGTTCGGCCGAGCACACAATTATCCCTGACCGTATCGAGACCGGTACGTTTATCGTCGCGGCGGCGATAACCGGTGGCGAGATCGAGATCAAAAGCTGCGTGCCCGAACATATTACTGCCGTCATCGAACATCTTCGCGCGGCGGGCGTAGAGATCGAAGAGCTTAATCAGAGCACGCTGCTGGTTCGCTGTAGTTCCGGCGGGCTCGTAGCAAAAGACATCACGACTGAGCCGCACCCACATTTCCCGACCGACATGCAGGCCCAATATATGGCACTGATGACGCAGGCTGAGGGCACGTCAAAGGTCGTCGAGACGATATTCGAAAATCGCTTTATGCACGCCTCAGAACTGATCCGTATGGGTGCAGATATTCAAATTTCAGGAAGCACGGCAGTTGTTACGGGCAAAACAAAACTAATGGGAGCACCGATCATCGCGTCAGACCTGCGGGCATCCGCGTCGCTGGTTTTAGCCGCACTCTGTGCCGAAGGCGAGACGATGATCGACCGCGTTTATCACATCGACCGCGGTTACGAGACCATCGTGCGTAAATTCCGTAGCTTAGGTGCCGACGTCGAACGTATCACGGACAGTGTGCAGGCGAGCGAGGCGGCAAAATAGTTATGAGTGCGGATAATAATTGTATTTTCTGCAAGATCGCCGCGGGCGAGATCCCGTCCGCAAGGGTTTATGAGGACGAGCATTGTATCGCGTTTAACGACCTCGACCCGCAGGCACCGACGCATATATTGATAATTCCGCGTGAGC
>JAYVOS010000372.1:0-15654 GCA_043757775.1 Chloracidobacterium sp.
GTGACCGAGATTCCTGTAAGCGTCAAAGACGCCGATACATTTATGCCGACTGATTTCCTCGACGGATTCAAACTGGAGGAAACTCGAGACCTAGGCGACGATCTGCGTGTCAAAATACTGCATCGGGCCTGAAATTGGTGTAAGATAATCGCAAATCCGTGGGCGGGAGAAAAACTTTATGATGGGCGGCAGAACTTGGGATGAATGGATCGACGAATACTCCGAGAGTCATCTACACCCGATCAATAAATTGACGCATCAATTTGGCATACCAATGATCGCTCTGTCGCTGATGCTTATACCTGTGTCTTTTTTTGTCGCAGGCGCATGGCGTGTCGCACTCGGACTGTTTGTCGTCGGCTGGATACTGCAATTCATCGGCCATTATTTCGAAGGCAAGCCGCCCGAATTTATGAAAGATTATCGCTTTCTATTCGTCGGAATGCGCTGGTGGATGAAAAAGACTTTCGGTTAAATAATAGCTGTTGGCTATTAGCTGAAAGCTGTCAGCTGTGTTTTTTCTGAATCTCTAACCTTGAAAGAACTCCTTATCTTAGCCTTGGATATCGGCACGTCGAGCGTCCGCGCTTCGCTGTATGACTGCGATGGCAACCCCTTACCACGAATGTCCGCCAAGATCGAGCGGGCTCTCGAAACAACTGCGGACGGCGGATCTGAGATCGATGCTGATGAAGCATTTGCCCAAGTTTCCGCCGCTATCGAGGCTCTCCTCGTTAAAGCAAAAAACATAAAAGGCGAGATCGCGTATGTCGCGACGTCTGCCTTTTGGCACAGCCTCGTCGGCGTGGATGCGAATGGTAAACCGACGACGAAAGTATTTAGCTGGGCTGACACGCGCAGCCGTAAATACACCGATGTGTTGCGAAAACATTTCGACGAAACCACTGTCCATAACCGCACAGGAGCTCGCTTTCACTCGAGCTTTTGGCCCATGAAACTTTTATGGATGCGTAAAGACTTTCCTGAAATATTTGCAAAAACTGATCGCTGGTTATCGTTCAGCGATTATATTGCACTGAAACTATTTGGCACTGCCAAAACAAGTATCTCGATGGCATCGGGAACCGGAATTTTTGACATTCGCGAGATCAATTGGGACAAAGAGCTGCTCAAGTTCCTAAAGATAAAATCCTCAAACCTGCCGCCGATCATCGAACAAGACTCTGATACTTTCCAACTAACAAAACCCTACGCAAAACGCTGGCCTATGCTTGCTACCGCTCGGTGGTTTCCTGCTGTCGCTGACGGTGCGGCTGACAACATCGGTTCGGGATGCGTAACAAAAACAAAAGCCGCGTTAATGATCGGCACATCCGCTGCTATGCGTGTCGCTTATAAGGGTAAGCCTCCGGCCAAAATTCCTGAGGGCCTGTGGTGCTATCGCATAGATCGAAATCGGGTTATTATCGGCGGAGCTTTGTCGGACGGCGGTAATCTGTATGCGTGGATAAAAAAGAATTTGAATCTGCCAAAAGACGCCGAACACCAAATCGCTAACCGTCCGCTCGGTGTCAACAGAGTGACCGTTAAACCTTATTTTCACGGCGAACGCAGCACGCTCTATCGCGAAGACGCACACGGAGCAATTCTCGGGCTTACCGCTTCGCACGACTCGATCGACATTCTCAGGGCCGCTATGGAGTCGGTCGCGTTTCGTTTTGCAGAAATCTTGAAACAGCTAAACAACGTCGTAACGGTCAAGGAGATCGTCGCATCAGGCGGTGCCTTGCGCGACTCACCCGTCTGGACGCAGATAATCGCAGACGTTTTGGACCGCGATCTGACGATAAGCACCGCCCAAGAATCATCTTCTCGCGGTGCGGTTTTGCTTGCACTCGAAAGTATTGGCAAAATAGATACTATCAGTAATTTTTCCGGGGCAAGTTGAAGTTAAGGCACATCACGCTAAATGTCACGCGATCTATAATGCCGCTCGACTGCATCATCGCGTATATTAAGACTCCATTTTGAATAAAAAGTCATGACAAACTCAACCAAAACGAACATCGACCAACTCTGTATCAACACCATTCGCATGCTTTCGCTCGACGCCATTCAGAAAGCAGAATCCGGACACCCCGGACTGCCTTTGGGTATGGCTCCATCAGCGTATGTGTTGTGGACCAAGTTTATGCGGCACAACCCGAAAAACCCGAAATGGTTTGGCCGCGACCGTTTCATATTGTCGGCGGGGCACGGGTCGATGCTGCTTTATAGTTTGTTACATTTAACCGGCTACGATCTGTCGCTCGACGAGATCAAACGCTTTCGCCAGCTGCATTCGCAGACGCCGGGACATCCGGAAAATATTCTGACGCCGGGAGTTGAGGTAACGACCGGCCCGCTTGGGCAAGGGTTTGCAAATGGGGTCGGCATGGGCATCGCACAGGCTCATCTTGCGGCTAGATTTAACGTAAAAGGCTCGAAAGTCGTCGATAATTACATTTACTGTATCTGTTCCGACGGCGACCTGATGGAAGGCGTTTCGTATGAGGCTGCCTCACTCGCGGGACATTTGAAATTGGGCAACCTCATTTATCTCTACGACGACAATCAGATCACGATCGACGGTTCGACCGATCTCGCGTTTACCGAAGACAGGACAAAGCGTTTCGAAGCCGCAGGCTGGCATGTCCTAGACGTCGCCGACGGTAATGATCTCAAGGCTATCGAAGCCGCAATAAAAACTGCACAAAAGGTCAAAGACAAACCGACGCTGATCCGCGTTCACACGATCATCGGTTTTGGTATGCCGAAACAAGGCACATCGAAAGCACACTCCGACGCTCCCGGCGAAGAGGCCGTCCGTGAGACCAAACACAATCTCAACTGGCCTGAAAACAAGCAGTTTTATATCCCTAAAGAGGCTCTGGCACATTTCCGCACGGCTGTTAAAACAGGTGCGGCCCTCGAAAAAGACTGGAACGAGACTGTCAAAAAATACGAGAAAGATAATGCAGAACTCGGAACCGCATTCAAAGCGATCCGCAGCGATGAATTGCCGGCTGGATGGGAAAGATCTCTGCCAAAATTCGAAGACGTTGAGGCAAAAGCCACACGAGCCTACAGCGGCGATGTCATCAACGCCATCGCCGACGCTTTGCCGAGTCTGGTCGGCGGCTCAGCCGATCTCAAGCCCTCTAATAACACCTATATCAATTCGTCCGCCGACATTCAGCCGGGAAAATTTGAAAATCGCAACATCCACTACGGCATCCGCGAACACGCGATGGGCGCGGCGATGAACGGCATGGCTCTCTACGGCAGCCTGATACCGTTTGGCGGGACTTTTCAGACGTTTTCGGACTATATGCGTCCCGCAATTCGACTCGCGGCACTGTCGCACATACAGACGATATTTGTGTTCACGCACGACTCGATCGGTCTTGGCGAAGACGGCCCGACGCACCAGTCGGTCGAGCACCTCGCCGCGATGCGGGCGATTCCAAAACTGGCTGTCATCCGCCCGTGCGATGCCCACGAAACCCGCGAGGCTTGGGCCTCCGCTATCAAGCATCAGCATTCGCCAACTGTTTTATCACTGTCGCGTCAAAAGGTCGCACTGATCGACCGTAAAAAATACGCCGACGCTAAAGGCCTACACAAAGGTGCTTACACTCTCGCCGACGCCGAAACCAAAGCCGGAAAGACAACGACACCAAAACTGATCATTATCGCCACAGGCACCGAGGTAGGTCTCGCAATGGAAGCCCGCGAAAAGCTCTCCGCGACGGGCACACCGACCCGTGTCGTCTCAATGCCCTGCTGGGAATTTTTCGATGCCCAGACGCAAAAATACAAGGATGATGTGTTACCGCCAAAGGTCACCGGCCGTCTCGCCATCGAGGCAGGCGTCTCAATGGGCTGGTCAAAATACATCGGCGACGCAGGCGACACGCTCTGCGTAGATAAATTTGGCGAATCAGCACCCGGCGATGACGTATTCCGCGACTACGGATTTACGGTCGCAAATGTGTTGAACAAAGCAAGAAAGTTGCTTTAGAATCCGTTGAAGTTTTGCATCAACTTCTAGGTTGATGCGAGGAGAATGAGTGCTAAAAAGATGTCAATCCTCTTAAACGATATACTTAATCTTGAAAACCTCAGGAATACCAAAATACGATTTGTCACATCAAATCACATAACCGATCCGATTGCTATATTTAGAGAAAATAGGGATGAGCTTTTACGATGGCAATTTTGGAATTACAAAAAAAACAAGTCTTTTCGCGAAGACCAAGTTGCAATTGGTTTGGTAAGAATTGAGGGTGACAAATGGTTACTATTTGATATTAGTCATATAACAAAAGATCTAGATCAACTTAGTGGGGTTGGTTACGAATATGAGGCTTTAGAAAAATATGAGAAATATTTCGGACGGATAGTAGTTGGGTTTAAGAACAAGAGTCAACAAATGGTCAGGAACGCTGAAAGCGTCATAAATGATTGCCAAGTTCTTCAAATATTAGAAGATACTTTTGACGATGATATTTTCCCCGGATATGAAAACGTAAACTTATCATGGGAGGACCTAGCAAGAGTCTTGAATAAGAGCACCTGGAAGACAGCCTTGGAAAATCAAAAAGGAGTTTACCTAATAACTGACACCTCTAACGGAAAGAAGTATGTGGGCTCAGCGTATGGAAAGGACATGTTTCACGCTAGATGGTCCTCATACGTCAAAACCGGCCACGGTGGAAATGTAGAACTAAAAAAACCTGATTTTGATTACATAAAGAAAAATTTCCGTTATTCTATCTTGGATATTTATAAATCCACAATCGACGATAACATAATCATACACAGAGAAAGTTGGTGGAAAAATACACTAATGACAAGGCAATTTGGATACAATAAAAATTAAGGGGACCCACGTAAAATACAAGGGAGCTGGGACGTTTCAAAAGGAGTATCTTGATCCGGTTAATCGTCTTCGTCGCAGTCCGATTTTGTCCAACTCGTGAGCGAATATTCCCGCTTTAAGTTTTGGTAAACGACAACCTGTACAAAATGCGTCACATCGGCCTCGCCGTCCTCGCCCTGCGAAGTGATCTTTAGGCAAAGACGGTAGTTCGAACCGGCGACTACCTGTCGTTCGGCTTTGTGGACAGAAACCAGCTCGATGGACCGGCTTGTTTTAGCCGCCTCGGCGCTGACTGCAAACTCTGCCGCGGCCTGCGCTCCGGCGTCATCTGCCGCAATATCCTTATAACCGCCGACCTTTTGAGCGTTTGCGTTTACGGCAAAGATTGCCATCATGCCTACAAAAAAAGCTATTCCGAAAAAACGATACTTCATAAAACTTCCCTTTTTAATACTAGTTACTTACCGCAGGTCGAGTGTTCCCAGCTAACGAGTTTGTGATTCGAATACTGGTCACGCGTCACGATCGCCTGTATGGTCTGTGTTTTGCCTTCTTCGCCAACTGTCATACATATGCGATAGGTCAACGAGAACATTCCCTTTTCCTCGCCTTTCAGGATCTCGATCAGTTTATGAGGGATTCCTGTCTCCTTGGAATGTTGGGCGACGGCCCAATCTGCGGCCATATCAACTCCGGCCGTAAATCCCTTTTCGACCGGCTCATAATCACCGTCAGTTTCGACGCATTTTGAGGCCGTCCAGCTAACCAACTTGAGATTGGAATATTGATCCATCGAGACTATCGCCAGCGATCCGGGCCCTACGCTTCCGCCGCTTGCGATCAGACAGAGACGGAAATTTGCCGCGCCGAGCCTCGCACCGTCCTGCATTTCGGCTTTTACGATACTGACCAGTTTGACGGGCGTTTTCAGCACTTTCGATTCTTCCTGAACCGCGAAATCCGCCGCGAGCCCTGCCCCTGGATGAGTTTTCTCGACCGGCGAATATCCGTGACCGCCATCTCCGCCGCATTTCATCTCGGTCCAGCTGACGAGCTTGTAATTGGAATACTGGCCCACATTGACCAGCGTCTGAGCTGTCGTAGCTTTGCCGTCAACGGTCGTTTTCAGACAGAGCCGGAAATTTCTGTAGCCGAGCGCCGGTTCCAGATCTTCGGCCTTGATGATGGTCGCCGGCGTAATGACCGATTTGGTCTTTTTAGCTTGAGCACCTACGGCAAAATCAGCGGCGAGACCGGCCCCGCCATCACCATTATCAACCGGTTTATAATTGCGATCCGGCTTAAACCCGTTCATTCCGACCGGGTCCGCCGCTTCGCCGCATTTCGACTCATCCCAACTGGTCAATTTGTACTTGTTTTGCAGATCAACATACACCACGGTTTGGGCATATCTGGTATTTTCACCTGACTCATTAAACCTCACACAAAGTCGGTAGTTGGATCCTGCGACTATCTGACGCTCAGCTTTGACGATCGCGAGAATGGCGATCTCGGTTTTCGAAATTTTTGATTGAGCATCATTAGCAAACTGTGATGCAGCCACTACTCCCTTATCGTCATTTGCGACCGCTCTGTATCCGCCCACGACAGGCTGAGCAAAACTTGACGACGCCAAAGTCAAAACCACCGCAAAAACGGATAGCACTAAAGCTGTACGAATATTTATTTTCATTTAGTTGTCCTCGAACTGTTGGATTAATTAGGTGACTCACCGTAATTCTGTGGTTAGAGACGGTTTTATGTCAAACGGTTGCCGATAAAATATAGCAATGCTCTACCGATGACAATGTTCGGAAAACGTGCCAAAATCGAGGCAAATATGTCTTGGGCTCATTTAATTTTTGGCATCGTAATGTTTATCGTCTTTGCCACGACAGGTAAATATATGCGTGTCGATTTTCCCGACAAAGACCTGATTCCCCAAGACCTACGTCTGCTGATGCGTTCGCGGCACATCTATATTCTGTTTTCGGCGTTCATACATCTGATGCTTGGCGTCTATTTGCAGGTCCGCCCCGCGATCTGGCAAAAGGTCTTACAATATGGTGGTTCTGCCATATTGTTCACTTCAAGCGTATTGCTCGTCTGGGCATGGTATGTCGAAACCTACCAACTCCAACATTTCTCTGACATCAGCCGCCAAGGTATTTATCTTTCGCTTACCGGCATCGGGCTGCATATCATCGGTGGACTAACAATGCGGAAACACGACCGGTAGGAAGTGTGTTCTTCCGCTGCATTAGAAGACACACTCCCTACCGGTCGTGTTTCCGCCTTAGTTCCTGATATATTATTTAGGTAATGAGCATTTACGAGGAAATGTCCGACACCCAACACTTTGCCTGCAAGGTGATAGCCGATCACGCGCGTTCGACCGCGTTTGCCATCGCTGATGGCATTCTGCCCGGCAACGAAGGCCGCAATTACGTCCTCCGCAAGATAATGCGCCGCGCCATCTACCACGGCCGCGAACACCTCGGCCTAACCAATGCATTTTTCTACAAGGTCTGCGATTTCGTAGTCTCCGAGATGAACGGCGCATACCCCGAACTCGAAACGCAGCGTGATTTCATCGGCAAAATGGTGCGGATCGAGGAAGAACGGTTCGGGAATACAGTTACTGTCGGTCTCACTCGGCTAAATGATCTTGGTCTTTCTGCAACAACTCTAAAGGACGATGCTCTTTTCCTGTCAATCGGTAAGCTCTATGACACATTTGGCACACCGCGCGATCTGATCCGCGTTTTTCTCGAGGAAAAAGGCCTCGAATTTCCCGAGGACGAATACGACCAGCGTTTTGACGCAGCTCTGCAGGAATTGCAGAAAGCTGGCGAGGTCGGACATACGACGCGCAAATCTCAACCGTCGCCTATATATACGGCCTTGCTCGAAAAGGTCGGGGCTAATCAGTTTCATGGTTACGAAACGACACTTTTTGAAAACGCGAAAATAGTTGGAATTTTGGACGGCGATAACGAGATCGGCGAACTTGCCGAAGGCTCGCAGGGCAGCATCGTTCTCGACCAGACGCCTTTTTACGCCGAATCCGGTGGTCAAGTCGGGGATGTAGGAAAACTACTTTCTGATGCGGCTACTGCCACTGTTTCGGACACCTATTCACCGGTTCAGGGCCTGATAATTCACAAGGTCACAGTCAACAAAGGCTCGATCAAAGTCGGCGACGAACTTACCGCGACCGTCGATGTAGAGAAACGCGATGCTACGCGACGAAACCATACGGCGACGCATCTTGTTCATGCGGCTTTACGAGAAGTGCTAGGAACGCATGTAAAGCAAGGCGGTTCGGTCGTCGCTCCAAACGTTTTGCGTTTCGATTTTACGCATTACCAGCCGATGACTGCCGCCGAGATCGCCGAGGTCGAAGACCTTGTAAACCGCGAAATTCTCAAGAATGAGCCCGTAAATACCAACATCATGGCTATCGAAGAAGCGATGGCCGGCGGTGCGATGGCTCTGTTTGGTGAAAAATACGGTGCCGATGTCCGCGTGCTGAGCGTCGGCGACGGTGCGTTTTCGAAAGAGCTGTGCGGCGGCACGCACGTCCGTGCGACGGGCGACATCGGCTCGTTTAAGATCACAGGTGACGAGGCGATCGCCTCCGGCGTTAGGCGTATCCGCGCGATCACGGGTTTTGACGCTTTTGAGCGTTTTCGAGATGACGAGAAATTGATCGACGCGAGCTTAGGTGCATTAAATACCCAACGTGATAACCTGCCAAACGCCATCGCCAAATTGCAGGACGAACTCAAAAAGACTCGCAAAGAAATGGACGAGCTTAAACTCAAGATTGCTACAGGCTCGATCGGCGGCGATGCTGCCGGAGGCGACGACTCCCGCGAGATCAACGGCGTAAAAGTTTTGGGCAAGGTCGTCGAGGGGCTCGACGCAAATGGCACTCGTCAGCTTTCGGATACTCTGCTTGCGCGGCTCAAATCCGGCGTTGTGATCATTGGCCGTTCCGAAGAAGGCAAAGTCGGGCTCATCGTCCGCGTGTCGGACGACCTAACCTCCAAAGTAAAGGCCGGTGATATCATCCGCGAGATCGCCCCGATCGTCGGCGGACGCGGCGGCGGCAAACCCGACATGGCTGAAGGCGGCGGCACCGACCCAGATAAATTAGGCGAGGCTATCGAAGCTGCCTACGGCGTGATCGAGCGAATGTTATAGTAAGAGTTTTTTGCCGCAGATGGACGCAGAAAACGCAGATAATAGATAAGAAAATCTGAAAATTGATTTATCCGCGACATCTGCGTTTATCTGCGGCTAAAATTCTTCTAGATTTATATGAGTGCAGTATTGCCAACACGAACCGACGAGATCGTCTCCTACAACCCAGCGACCGGGGCCGAGGTCGGCCGTGTGCCAATCGTCGATGCGGATGATGTTGTGACGGCTGTGAAAAATGGCCGCGTCGCTTTTAAGTCGTGGCGAAAGATGTCATTTGCCGAACGCGGACGGCTGATAATGAATGCTCGCGAGGTTTTGATCGCCTACCAGGAAGCTATAGCACGCCTCATATCGGACGAATCCGGCAAACCGGTCGCCGAGGCGTTTTCGATGGAGATCGCACCGGTGCTAGACCTGATGCAGTATTTCGCAAAAAATACTGAAAAGCTGCTGAAACCCTCAAAAATAGGTATCGGCATTTACGGCCTGATGGGTCGCTCGTCA
The DNA here is from genome assembly GCA_043757775.1 of Chloracidobacterium sp. Lineage (GTDB taxonomy): Bacteria > Acidobacteriota > Blastocatellia > Pyrinomonadales > Pyrinomonadaceae > OLB17. The sequence continues at coordinate 9,599 of JAYVOS010000372.1, forward strand.
AAGATCGTCTATCATCCGCTCGGCGTCGTCGGCATCATCCCTGCATGGAATTATCCATTCTCGATACCCCTCGGCGAGGCCGTGATGGCCGCGATGGCGGGCAATACGGTCGTCATCAAACCATCCGAACTAACGCCGATGGTCGGCCTCAAGATCGGCGAGATCTTTGAAAAAGCCGGATTTCCCGATGATACTGTCCAGATCGTCAGCGGCGGCGGCGAAACGGGAGCGGCGCTTGTCGAAGCCGCACCGGACAAGATAATGTTTACCGGTTCGGTCAGAACGGGGAAAAAGATCGCAGCAGCTGCAGCCATAAATCTCACATCGGTCGTCCTCGAACTCGGCGGCAAAGACCCGATGATCGTCTTTGCCGACGCCAATCTCGAACTCGCCGCTGGAGCTGCCGTTTGGGGTGCATTTTGCAATTCCGGTCAGTCGTGTTCGTCTGTCGAACGGCTCTATGTCGAGGAGTCTGTCGCAGACGAATTAACGAGAAAGATCGTCGAAAAAACGCTTGCCCTAAAACAAGATACCGGCGATAAAGAAACTACATCCATCGGTGCAATGTCCTCCGAACGGCAGATACAGATCGTCGAGGATCATGTCGAAGATTTTCGAGCCGCCGGAGCAAAAATAGAGACCGGAGGCCGCCGAAACCCTTCGCTCGAAGGCCTGTTCTACGAACCCACTGTCATCACAAACGCCAATAACGCCATGCGTGCGATGCAAGAGGAAACCTTCGGCCCGACGCTCCCCATAGCGACATTTTCGACCGAGGAAGAGGCCGTTCGTCTAGCCAACGACAGCGAATTTGGCCTAACCGCTAGCGTCTGGACACGCGACTACGCCAAAGGCAAACGTGTCGCAGAGCAGATCGAGGCGGGCTCGGTATGCGTAAACGAAGTACTCTACACCCACGGCATCGGCCAGACGCCGTGGGGCGGATTTAAGAATTCTGGTCGAGGACGCACACACGGCCGCGAGGGTCTCATGGAACTCGTCCAACCGCAACACATCCATGTCAACCGCGTTGCCCTGCTGCCCGATGCGTGGTGGCTGCCGTATACGCCGACCGCCGTAGAGACATTTCGCAAAATGACCACGACGTTTGCCACCGGCTCGATCATCAAAACCGCGTCTTTGGTGCCGCATTTATGGAAACGGATCAAGGAATTACGCAAAAAATAGATGATTCAAGATATTCCGACACCTAAATATAAGCCACTTAGCTTTCAGGCATTATCGCATGATGAACAATTTGCTAAGGCCGACGAGTTTTTTGCACTGCTCAATCGCCGCCGCACTGTCCGCGAATATTCCGACCGCGATGTTCCGTTTGAGCTGATCGAAAAGGCGATCGCCACCGCCGGTACAGCTCCATCGGGAGCAAATCTGCAGCCGTGGCGATTTGTGGTTGTAAAAGATGCGAAGGTTAAGCGGAAGATCCGCGAGGCGGCGGAAAAAGAAGAACACGAAAGCTATAGTCACCGCATGTCCGAGAAATGGCTGCAACGTTTAGCTCCGCTAGGAACCAATGAACACAAGCCTTTCCTCGAGATAGCGCCGTATTTGGTCATCGTTTTTCGAATCAATTCGTTTGTCGAGGACGGCGAGACCGAGCCGACATATTACTCGCAGGAATCAGTCGGCATTGCCGTCGGGATGCTCCTCGCCGCGTTTCAAAATATGGGCCTCGCCACGCTAACACATACACCCAGTCCGATGAAATTCTTGCAGGAGATCCTCGGCAGACCAAAAAATGAAGTGCCATTTGTCTTGATCCCGGTTGGCTATCAGGCTGATGATGCGAACGTGCCCGATATAAACAGAAAAATGCTCTGGGAAATAATGGAGATCATCTGATCTCGAAACGAGTTATCCGGTCATCGTTCTTTATTTGTCCGCTTTGAATGATCTTGGCATTTACTCCGCGTAAATTATGTTTGCGTCCAAATTCAGAGTTTGCATATTTCATGGCTTCCAAACCAAATCGCTCAACAAATTTCTTGCAGCCGAGATGCGGGACAGCAGTTATCTCTATCACAGCATCGCCGATCGCGAGACGACTGCCGGACGGCAAATTGGCGGCACTTAGGTCGAGATCGACAAAGATCTGGTCACCGGCAAGCGGCACGCGTTCGCGGCTGCCGGCTATCAGCACGGCAAAGCGGTAATTCATCACATTTAACTGCATTTGGGGATGACCCAGACCGTTGTCGGTTCGCGAACTTCCCCGCGTAAGCCAATTATCACCTACGAGTCCCTGCAAGATATCTAAAACGCCGCTTTCGACGACCTCACGTTTATTCGTCTTCGGACGCCGTACGATCATCTCGACCCTGCCTTCGTCATTCGGAGAAGCTAGAACAAGCGGCATTACCTGCTCAATTTCTTCTGCCGTAAGATGTTTTTCGAAAAGATTGCCGTCCATTAATGTTGTGTTATCGATGCTTCTTTTTTAGGTAGTATAGCCTTATCAGCAACTCCGCCGCGATAATATTCGGCACCCAGCCGAGCCACGCGACTGCCCGGTAAACGTCCATCGGGGGCAGTTCAAAACTGTTGGTTATCCCCCATTTCCAAGCCCGGAGCGTTATCGCTGACAGCGTGAGGGCATAGCTGCGGATCATAAAATTTCGGTGAGACGCGAAATTCCCATTTTTTGCTTTTATGAGAGCCGTGGCCGTGAATGTCATCCAGAGGATCGCGAGGGTGACAAACGAGACCTTCGACGGCAGACCACCATTGGCATAAAAGCCCATCAGCATCCCTGCCGGGCCGGTTATCAGCAAAACATCAGTGACATAGACATATCCAAAAGTGCGGTGCCATCGAGGGTAATAATCCTGGAGGCGGCTCGAAAACTGTGTGAAACCGGCAAGCAAAACCCACACGCTCGCGTAGACATGGACAAAAAATACTATGCGCCAGTGGTCGATGTCGATGTAATCCTGCTTGATCTGCAAAAAGCCGACATCTGTGTTGTAAGGCAGATACGCGACCGTTATTCGGGCCATAAGGAAAGTGAAAAACGCGAGCGCGAGCAACAATGCGACATTAAAGCTGCTTTTACCATTGAAAAATTGCTTGATTTTTTGCAAGATACTATCCATGAAACACATTGCACTTTCGTTTACGCTGGCACTTATTATCTCTTTGGGCTCCACAGCCTGCAAATTTGAAACGAGTACGGCTAGTAGCTCCGGCAACGGGAATAATGGGGTCACGGCCGCTGTGCAAGGTCAACCAACCTCTGACCCAACTCCCGCCGCATCACCAGCAGTTGAAAGTATCGAAGGCGTACTTGGCTCTTACGTCGGGGCATTTGGCGATAACAAGATCACATTACTGATCACAAAAGCAGGCGGCGGCGTTATATCAGGCCGTAGCATAGTCGGTGGCAATGACCGGCCTTTTGACGGCACACTGTCTGTCGCGGATGGTAGCTATGTCGTCGAGGCGAAAGAACCGGGCGACAATAAGTATGACGGCGTTTTCAAATTTAAAATAGCTCAGGCGAGTTTGGATCAGGTCAAAGGCACGTGGAAGGCAAACGATACAAAACGCCCCGAAAAATCTTACACTCTGGAGCGACGAAAATTTGAATATAAAGCCAATGTAGGCAACTGGCCTGCTGCTTCGCAACGTCTGCTCAAAACCGATGAAGTCGATAACTTGCCCAAGAGCGAGCTCGAATTTATGCGAAACGAGATCTTTGCCCGTCACGGTTATTGCTTTGCTAAAAAGGAATTACGCCAGCAGTTTGAAAATGCAGATTGGTATGTGCCGAATACAGTCGATATCAAAGGCTTTCTCACAGACATCGAAAAGAAAAACATCGCCCTCATCAAACGTTACGAAAAATACGCTGATGATTACGGCGATGCTTATGGCAGATAGCTCGATCCATTTCAGTCGGCCCAAACGATCTTCGTTACGATAAGGGTCGATCCACCCAATAATCCGGCTCTCTGTGCTGGTGAGCGATCGCGATAATGAAAATGTGATCTGACTCTATAGAATAGAGCACCTTATACGGAAATTTGTGTAAGAGACATTTCCGTATTTCGGCGCGTTTGACCGCCCAGCCCACCGGATATCTTGAAATAAGTTGTAATGCCTTTTTAACTTCGGACTTAAATTTGTGACCGAGTCCTTCAAATTCGAACTCCAGATAGTTTACGGCATCATCCAACTCTTGTCTGGCATACGACGAAAAAATAACATTAATACCTATGCCTTAAACACTTCATCCATTGGAACACCTTCCAGCCTTCCTTCTCTGTAAGCTGCAAGTCTTTTTTCTGCCTCATCTGCCCAAATATCGTCGATCTTATTGTCCGGAACATCAAGGCTTTTCAACAAACCCTCAATTACAGCAAATTTTTCTTCTGCTTTCAGCTTAAGTGCCTGTTCAAGTACTTCGGTATTGCTCATACTTCTCCTCGCGATTGATAGCCTCAAAATTCCGTATAAAAAGGCATATGGCTTTTTCGCTCACTGAAACTATTTTACAACAAGGCACCGCCACTCAGAGACTAAATTCTGCAACGACCGGTGTGTGATCGCTGGGGCGTTCGCCGCCGCGAGGTTCTTTATCGATCCAGCATCCGCTGCATTTTGCTGCGAGTGCCGGCGAGACCCAGATGTGGTCGATCCGCAGGCCCTGATTACGCTGCCAAGAGCCTTCGCGGTAATTCCACCAAGAAAATTCCTGCACATCGCCGTTCATCTGGCGAAAAGCATCGACAAATCCCCATTGCTTGACGTGATGGATCGCGGCACGTTCGGGCTTGGAAAAATGTAGCTTGCCCTGCCACGCCGGGACGCTCCAAACGTCGAGTTCTTCGGGTGCGACGTTAAAATCACCGCACAACAGCACGTCTTTGTTTAGATCACAGCCATCGTCAAACATTTTTCTGAGCCGCTGCAGCCAATCCAGCTTAAATGTAAATTTGTCTGTCCAAAGTTCCGTGCCGTTTGGGATGTATGTATTTACAATACGAACGCCTTTTATCGTCGCGGCGATCAGGCGTTTTGGCTGTTCTTCGTCATCGTCTATGAATCCTTTCTGCACATGCTCGATCTCGTGTTTCGAGATGATTGCAACACCGTTGTAGGATTTCTGCCCGAAGAAAGCGACATTGTAACCTGCGTCGATGAGTGGCTGTAGCGGAAAATCTTCGTCAACCACTTTGGTTTCCTGTACACAAAGCACATCGGTTCCGGTCCGGTCTTGCCATTCGATCATCGAATCAAGCCTGAGCCTGATCGAATTTACGTTCCAAGTTGCTACTTTCATAAATTATTTTTTACCACAAAAGAAATTTATGCCACAGATAAATACGGATAGACACAGATAGAAAGTCAAAAATCTGTATTCATCTGTATTTATCTGTGGTTGATTTCTTACTATTCCGCTCCCAAAACACCCCGTCAGAAAACCCTTGTATTGATAGATCAGTGTCGGCAATTTCCAGACGTTTTTGTGCGAGCAGACAATACTGTTCGTCGGATTCGATAGCCACGAAATCGCGCCCGAGCTTTCTCGCCGTGACGGCGGTCGTTCCACTTCCCGCAAAAGGATCGAGGATCGCGTCCCCTGCATTTGTGCTGGCGAGAATTATTTTCGCGAGAAGTTTTTCCGGTTTTTGCGTTGGGTGGTCGGTATTTTCTGGCATCGACCAAAACGGCACGCTGATGTCTGTCCAAATATTTGACGGATGTGTGTCGCGAAAATTACCGGTCGAAGTTTCGGCCCAGTCTTTTGGCTTTCCGCTGTCTTTATAAGGTGCGAGAACCTTTCGCCGTAGCTTTACATCATCGAGATTGAAAGTAAATTTGTCCGAGACGGTAAAAAACCAGATGTCCTCAGCAGAGTTTTTCCAATTCGTCTTAGCTCCGCGTCCTTTTTCGCGTTCCCAAGTGATACGGTTTTGCAGTTTAAAGTACTGCGACCCGACACGCTGTATCGCCGCGCTTGAGCGCCAGTCACCGCAGACATAAACCGAAGCAGTCGGCTTGAGCAACGGCATGCACAGCTTTAACCACGAGTT
>JAYVOS010000373.1:0-4089 GCA_043757775.1 Chloracidobacterium sp.
CCGACGAGTCCGCCGTCGGTGACGACCGGCATATTGAGCGTCACGCCGTCGAGACTGCCGCGATTAACTATTGACGAATCGAACCAGACCGAAGGATCGCGCCCGATGATCCGAGCGGTCAAAACCTTGTATTTGCTCGTCTCTTTAAGTTGAAGGAGCGATTTGAGCCGCGTATTTTCTGCTGCAAGCTCTTCTTTCTGCTTGATCTCGACCTGTAATTCCTGAACCTGCTGTTTGAGAACATCGTTCTCGCTTGCTGCTGAGCGGAGGTTAGAGATCGATGTGAAGTAATTTGAGACTGATGCTGTAATAGTCGTGACAGGTGACTGCACAAAATCAGCCATCGTCTGCGTCCACGAACGAACAACGCGCTGGCCGGATGTGATCTCCTTAGCGTCAAACGCCATCAGCACGAAATTGACAATAAGAAGAGCGATCATCAGCCAGGGCGTAAGCCGCCAAACTTCTTTTTGACTACGCTCGACCATTTCTTTAGTCTGGTAAGTCTGGAAAGTCCGGGAAGTCTCGGAAGTCCGGTAACAAGATGCTTCCTAGACTTTCCAGACTTCCAAAACTTTCTCGACTAATTACCGGTCATTAATGAATTATCCCACTTAACACGCTTGAGGAGCTCAAAATCCGAGAGCATCTTGCCTGTTCCGAGCACTACCGATGAGAGCGGATCGTCGGCGATCACGACGGGCAGACCGGTCTCGATCATCAGGCGCTTATCCAGATTTTTGAGCAGTGCACCACCGCCTGTGAGGACGATGCCGCGTTCGATGATGTCGGCTGAGAGCTCCGGCGGCGTACGTTCGAGAGCGACGCGGATGGCATTGATGATCGTCGAGATAGCGTCGGACAGTGCCTCGCGGATCTCTTCGTCGGTCATTGTGATCGTCTTGGGGATGCCCTCGATCAGGTTGCGGCCGCGGACGTCCATCGAGAGCGGCTCTTCGAGCGGAAACGCGCTGCCCAGAGCGATCTTGATCGCCTCAGCTGTACGTTCGCCGATGAGCAGATTGTATTTCCGCTTGATGTATTGCGTGATCGCTTCATCCATCTCGTTGCCAGCGACGCGAACTGCCCGCGAATAGACGATACCTGAAAGCGAGATGACGGCGATGTCGGTGGTTCCGCCGCCGATGTCAACGATCATGTTGCCATGCGGCTCGGTTATCGGCAGACCGGCACCGATCGCAGCGGCCATTGCCTCTTCAACGAGGTAAACCTCAGACGCCTTAGCACGATAAGCTGAATCCTCGACCGCGCGGCGTTCGACCTGTGTTATCTCCGACGGGATGCCGATGACGACACGCGGGCGGACCCACGATTTGCCGTTGTGTGCCTTGCGAATAAAATGCTGGAGCATCTTTTCCGTGACCTCAAAATTAGCGATAACGCCGTCCTTCATCGGACGGATCGCAACGATGTTACCCGGTGTGCGGCCGAGCATTTCTTTTGCGTCGCGGCCGACGGCTTCGACCTGGTTTGTAATTTTGTTGATCGCGACGATCGAAGGCTCACTGACGACGATGCCTCGCCCCTTGGCGTAAACGAGCGTATTGGCCGTGCCGAGGTCGATAGCGAGATCGCTGGAAAATAAACTAAATAAAGACTTAAATGCCATTTCTAAATATAATACCGGTCCTAAATTGTTGTTATAGAGATCGTGTTAAACGGGATGGTCGTCACTTCTGAAAAGCTTCAGATAGGTCTGCAAAACAGGACACCGTCGCCCAAAATGTCTAACCTAATAGCATACACTTATTTATTAGCATTTTTCTAATGAAAATACAGCATTTATTTAGCCTTTTTGCGAAATAAATTTACTTTTATATTGCTCAACAAAAAAGGCGGCCCGAAAGCCGCCTTATATAAAACGAAACTGACCAACGATCTACTGTTCAGGCACAAAATCGACATTAGAAATGCTGTCAGTGATCTGCAACACTCGCGGTGCAAACGTAAATCGTCTTGACCTGACAGAAATGATGTAGGTCTGACCTGATTCGACGTCATCAAATCGATATTGGCCGTAAGGGCTGGCAAGTGCCGTGCGGACGTTGCCTTTTTGATCTGTCAATGTCACGGTCGCGTTTCGCAATCCGCGTCCCGCTGCTGACGACAGCACACGGCCTGAAATCTCGACACCGGCAGCGGTCGCGAGACAGGTTGAAAACTTTGCACTCGCGATCCGTGTCCGCCAGTTGAAAGCGCCGTCAGCAGCCAGATATTGGCTGATATACCAAAATGTTATGTCATCACTCGGATCAACCTGCATTGTGGAGTAATCACCCCAGCGCGTTAAGGCCGTTCCGGCGCCATTTACAGTCTGCGAGCCTGTTCCGGTCGTGGTGATCGTCTCAGCCTGCATGGTGTTCGCCGCGTCAATCGATAAACGCCCGGTCAAACCGATCGAAGCTTTTAACGGAGTAGCGGTATTCACCACGCTGTAGCTCATCCCGATATCACCGCATTTATTCGTCGCCATCGAACTCATCCAACGGTCGCCGGCCGCACCCGGATCGTAGGTTGCATTCTGAAAGAGAGTGGGTGCTGCGGAAAAAGGATTACGGATCTCAAACCATCTGATTGCAGCTGATCTGGCACCTGCACCGTCGGGGTCCTCGGACATTGATCCCACTAATCTATCAACTCCGCCGATGTTTCGATATGACAGACGATACATCATTCTGTCGCCTAAAGTGTCTAAAAGCGTAGTCGTCCCAGGCTGTGCGATACAGGCTCCGCCGGCACCGTTGCAGGCTCTTGTAAGAACAATTGGAATGTTAACAAATGACCCCGCCGCTCCGCCGAGTCCATCGGTCAATGTTACGGTTCCGGCGGTAAAATCCGCTTTCAGCTTTATCAGGCGAAATGCCGGTGCAGTAGATTGGCGTATAAAAATTCCGCCTTGACTGGAATTTGTTGGAGCGGTAGTTCCCTCAAAATCGGCTGGTATAAATGACCCGCCTCCGGCGTAATTTGCTATCGGGGCACAGAGGGTAGTCGCGGTCGGATCGCCGGCTAGCATTTTCACTCTGTTAGATGCACAAAGCCCTGCTCCGGTACCTGTTGTGCCGTTGTTAAAAATATTATAAGCCGTATAGTAAGCGTCGGGCCAAACACCTAATTTGCCATAGTCGTTAAAACCCCCGGGTGTGGTCGGGTCAAACGTAACTACATAGCGGACGTATGTTCCCGTCGGATTACCGGTTGTTGATACGGCTATGCATTGCAGATAAGGAGGCTGGGCGGATGCACCGCTGGTAAAAGCAAATTGGCTCAAGATCCAACGATCCGCCATTCTGTCATACTGCAGGATCGGGTCGCCACGATTTGTAGTCTCGCAATTACCGCCGACACCCGTAAAAAGTGCGTTTCCGTTCACCGGGCCGAGGAGTACAGTTCCGGTCTTATTGAAGACCGCATATTGCGAATTTACCATTGCCACAACGTGATTTGGCCCGACAGCCATCGTCATATCGGGCGGGGCTCCGGTTAAGCTAAAACCTGCTAATCCTGTTCCTGGACCTTCAAAATTTGCCCCAAGCGTTAGTACTGAAGGCACAAAGTTGTCGGTCTGGACGAACGCCGGTACAGATATTTGTCGTTTTTTCGACGTAGTCTCCGGAACCTCGAACAGCGGCTCCATTTGGTCTTCCTGAAGCATTCCATTCTCTTTGCTGATCGGAGATTGTTTTTTAGCCAGTTCACTAAGAGGTTCAGATTCGCCATAATAACGCATCTCGGGTTTTACGGTCGGCCCCCGCTGTGCTTTTCTGTTAGCAGCAGGGGAGTATGATTTTCGGTTACGCAGTTCGCTCTCACGGCGCTCTTTGGCTTCGTATTCTTTACTTTTTATTGAGGGTTTTGAGTCCTTACTCACGCCGCCATTCTGAGAAAATACGTTCAGAACACAAAATGTAGCGATAAAAAATGCAAAAAGCGCTATTTTAGGGGTTGATGATCGTGTAAAAGCTAGATTAAGCATATTGGTCAAAGCTCCATGGTTACAGGTAATAGAAAAGTTTTAATTAAATACCAATCGTCAATCGCTGACATTTACTTGCGAACCAAGCAGTC
>JAYVOS010000374.1:0-4062 GCA_043757775.1 Chloracidobacterium sp.
ATCTTTCCCTGCTCGAGAGCGACAAACGCCCTCTGACGGCAAAGCTTTGGGCTAAGGCGGTGAAAAAGTTTGACCTACCACTGACCAAACTGCCGTCAAAAGCGTCCGAATATAAGGTCGTCGCTAAGACCGACGATCAGATCACTCACGATCTCGCCATGCTCGGCTACAGAGGATTTTCACATTGGAAACCGTCGCGAAAACAGAACCCCGCCGACGTTCTGCTCTCCGCCCTCAACGCCGGAAAACGCGACGCACGGCTTGTCGAAGCCCTGCCGTGGGTCGTATTTGCATTTCCCGAAATGGAATGGAACAGTTTGCTGACGAGTGCTAAAGCTCATGATCTGCAAAATCGTCTCGGCTTTGTCGTCAATCTGGCGAGACGCTTGGCCGAGATGCGTGGCGACGAAACCAAAGCAGACAAGCTGAGAACGGTCGAAGCCAGGCTCGAAACATCAAAGCTCGAACGCGAAGGCACGCTCTGCAAAGACACAATGACAAACGCTGAGAGAAAATGGCTTTTGGCTGAACGGCCTGCAGAAGCAAAGTATTGGCATCTGGCAACGGACCTCGTTCCCCAACACCTAAGATATGTCCGATAAAACTATTCCAAAGCCATGGCTGCCGTTTCTTCACGAGATCGACGAACTCGTGACGGAAGAAACGCATTTACACTGTCTGGGTGGTTTTGTCGTGACCCAACTCTACGGCTCGCCTCGTGAGACTTCGGATATCGATTTTCTGACAATAATCGGAAATCGCGACGGCCTTATCGAACAAGCTGGCGAAGGCTCGTTCTTGGACACAAAATACGGAATATATTTAGATTCGGTGGGTGTTGCCACTACGCCGGAAGATTATGAAGATCGATTGACGGAGATGTTTGCGGGCGAGTTTAAGAATATAAGAATATGGGCGCTCGATCCGTATGACATTGTTTTAACAAAGCTGGAAAGAAACGCGAACATCGACCGCGACGATGTTGAATACCTCGCCGACGCTATCCCGCTTGATATTAATATATTAAGAAAGCGGTATCAAGACGAGTTCCGCGTGTACGTCAAAAACGAACGCCGCGAAGACCAGACGCTCGACTTATGGATCGCAATGATAACTGAAAAGCGTAACTGAGACTACACAACATATGGCAAAATTTTGCTGCTTTCGCATGTCTTAGTATGCGAAAGAGTAGATAAAAGCCTTAAACTAGCAGAAGATGTCTGACCACAGCACAGCTTTAGTGCCACTGAGTACGAGCGATCACGCCGCCCCAGAACTGTTTGCAAAAGGTGTGCTCGCGAACACGGGTCTTTTTGCGGAGTCTTTAATTTATTACGACAGCGTAAACGTCAATTGTGAAAACGGTGTGCACTTCGCCGTGTTTATTAGTCGACTTATACAGCAGGGCTTGTCTTACGACCAACTCATCGGTTTGGTCGAGGATGACGTTATCAATTTCCTCTCGACAGTTACCGCTCACCCCGTATGCGTCCGAGATATTTTTACGAATGAGCCTCGTAGCTACATAGTTACGCAGTTTTTGGCAATGCAAGAAAGCGACATCAAGGAGCCGACCTATTTCGCCAGGAAGTCCCTAGATACGAGAGAACTTCGCAGGGCGTTCGGCACGTTGAATGACGAGGATAAGCTGGGGGCGACCGAGGCTCGGCTGTACGAACGTTTTTGTAAAGCCGCGAATTCACGTGTAACGGTCTACGACGGGGACACCGATGTAATGGGTTCGGGTATCGTAAACAACGCGTATGACGATTACCTGAATCCCGTCCGATGCAAGGCGATAGTGTCCAGTATTCTCACGAATATTTACAAGGCACAAGGGCTCGGATCGGTGCCTGATTTTCCTGTTCGCGTCCGCGAAATGAATGATAGTAATTATGACGCTATCGCCCATAACCCGAATGGCACTGTGGTAGTCCGTCATTATGACGACGACACGTCCCGCATCTTCGAGGTCGATATCGAATTGCCGACAGCAGGTCTGGATGACGAAGTAAAGTTTCGGCGAATGTTCAATACACTCCCTCTGTCCATTGCTGGCGTTGCTGACCTCTATGTCCGCTGTGCGGGCAAAATGAAAAGCGATTTTTATTTACCGCCGACTATGAGCCAGATTCTCGGTGACAAGCTCTTCGAGATAGATAACCTTGAGGTCGGCAGGCTCAAAAGAAAAAATATTATCGACAGTATCGAGCAGACCGCAGATTTTCCTGACGTTTACCAACTCGTTAACGCAAGCAAAATAGATTTTTCAGCCGTTTTGGAACTTCGAAAAAAGGGAAAGCGTTTCCGCGACTGGTTGCAACAGACGAGCGGCGGCGAGGACTGGAAAGTCTGGTATGCCTACCACAATGAAACCGCAAAGGAAGCTGGATTCACTCGAAATGTCAGAAAGGCCATTAAGGTTTTTGGTGTACTAACATCTGCTGCGGCTGGCGCAGCTGCGGGCATCGCTGCGGAGAAGGTAACCGGAAGTGGGGCTGAGTCAGCTATCGCGGCCAGTGCGTCCGCCATTGTCACGAAAAAACTGATTGAAACGGCTTCGGAAAAAGTGACAAACAAACTCTTCGATTACGGTGCCAACCTTGGAACAGACTGGACCCCAAAATGCTTCGGCGACTGGTCAAAAGATAAGATAGCTAAAATCCTCAAAGACACCACTTGAGTTTCGCAGGACTTTCGACGATGCTAAATCGCCCCTAATCGACAATCTAAAAGATTATGACCTCCACGCAACTAGGAGCATGACGATCCGTAAACTAAATAATTAATAACTATTTCAAGCTACGTTTCTAATAAGCGAAAGCTCTTCTTTTCGGTGCTTGCGGTAGTAGTTTAGGAGCAGCGTTGGGGTGAGGCGGGCGAGCCAGGTTATGGCTGTGAGTTTGAGGGAGTGGCGGTGGCGGTTGGCGGTTTGGAATGAGCGGGCGGCGGCGCGGTGGTCGCCGCTGAGGAGAAAGGCTTTGCCTTGTTCGACTGCTAGGTTGGCTTCGAGCAGGGCGAGGCGGTCTGTGGCGATCTGTTGATGTTCATCGTCGAGCTCGATGCTGGCGCGTACCCTTTGAATCGCGTCGATCTCTCGTTCGATACTGCTGATCGAGTCGCCGGTGAGGCTGTCGAGACGGATGCGGTATTTTGCCAGCACCTTTCGCTGATAGCCGATCTTTGCACCATTTTTTGCCATTCGCAGCCAGAGGTGATAATCCTGTGCACGGACGTTTTCGGGTTCGAATGCACCGGCATCTATGATTGTTTGTTTACGGGCGATGGTGCCGGAAATTATCACGTTGCAGGTCTGAGCGAGGATGCTGTTGAAATTGGCTTCGCCGACCGACGGTGCGGTTTCCATAAACGTCTGGCGGTAAGCCGAATTCATCCCAAAAAGCTGTGCATCACAATAAACCATATCGAGGCCGTTTCGCTGCAAATGAACGTATTGCGAGGCGAGAAAATCCGGCATCCAAGCGTCGTCAGCGTCGAGAAAGGCGATGAATTCGCCGCGAGCAAATTCGAGAGCGGTGTTTCGCGCGGGGCCGCAGCCGGCGTTTCGCTGTTTGATGTATGTGATCTCTTCCATAAAAGGGACGAGAGCACTCTCAAGCTCACGCGTGTCCGGCGAGCCGTCGTTGACGACGATGATCTCGTGTTCGCGAAATTTCTGTGCGATCACCGACGCAAGAGCTTCGCCGATATATTCGGCGACGTTGTACGCGGGCATAATGACCGTGATCCGCGGCGGCGTGTTAAAGACATTGCGTCCGACACGCTTTTTGATAAATTTTTCTTCTTGCGATTGCATGGAAAGTTTAACGGATGGGTTCCCAGCGGGCGTAGGTTTCGCCACGTAGGAATTTGTAAAAAGCGACGACGGATGCAAGATTGGCCAACATAAAATAGAGCGGCATTGCGAGCAGAGAGAGGGGTTTGCCCATCCGCTCCATCAGCCACCCGGCGATTGCCATTGCGTAAAACAGCACTTGCAACGCAACCAGCAGAGTGAAAAATACGGACGACCCGGCCAGCACGATCGTCGCTATAAGTAAC
>JAYVOS010000375.1:0-4043 GCA_043757775.1 Chloracidobacterium sp.
CTGATGATCGAGATCGATCCGTGTTATCGCCGCGATCTCAGCATTTGCGGCTGTCGTCGCATCGAGACGTCCGCCAAGGCCGGTTTCCAGTATCGCGAACTCAACCTTTGCATCCGCAAACGCCACCAAAGCTATCGCCGTGATCTGCTCAAAAAACGTCGGGCAATATTCGAGCTCGCCGTTTTCGAGCAAACGCTCCGCCGTTTCACGTACAACGCTCGCGTGACGTGCGAAATCATCTTCGCTGATATCGACACCATTTATCCGTATCCGTTCAGTGATCGAAACAAGATGGGGCGAGGTAAATGTGCCTGTCTTGATCCCCGCAGTGTTGCAGATCGAGTCGAGAAACGCACAGACCGAACCCTTGCCGTTCGTTCCCGCGACCTGAACTTTTAGATAATTATTTTCGGGATTATCGAGAGCGTTGAGCAGCGTGCAGATGTTCTCAAGTCCGAGCTTCATCGCTGAAACTTCGTTGCCGAGTGAATAGAGATGTTGCGTCGATTCGGCGAAGTTCATTGTCGCTTCTGTCAGGCAGCGACCTGCTTGTTCATCATAAAATCAAGCATTCTGATGATGGTGTCGCGCATTTCGCGGCGGTCAACGACTAGATCGACCATGCCGTGTTCGAGCAGGAATTCGCTGCGTTGAAACCCTTTCGGAAGTTTTTGGCGAATTGTTTGTTCGATCACACGCGGGCCTGCGAAACCGATCAGTGCTTTAGGCTCTGCGAGAATAACATCACCAAGCATCGCAAAGCTCGCGGTCACGCCGCCGGTTGTCGGATCGGTCAGAACTGAGATGAACGGCAGTCGGGCTTCGTGCAGCCTCGACAGAGCCGCGGATATTTTGCCCATTTGCATCAGTGAAAGTGTGCCTTCCTGCATTCGGGCACCGCCGGATGCGGCAAATATTACAACTGTACCACGATTTGCGAGGGCACCTTCGATCAGCCGCGTGATCTTTTCACCTACTGCAGAGCCCATCGAGCCGCCGATGAATGCCATGTCCATCGCACCCGCGTAAACCAGATGTCCGCCGGCCATCCCCTTACCGGAAATGAGAGCTTCGGGCAGGCCCGAAACCTCTTTGGCCTGTTCGATACGGTCTTTATAAGGTTTAGAATCGACGAATTTCAGTGGGTCGCCGGAAGTCACTTCCTCGTCCAGCTTTTTGTACCGGCTGTCGTCAAAAAGATCTTTTAGCCTTCCAACTGCGGTGTAGCGAAAATGGTAGCCGCAATGCGTGCAGACCTCATGCGAATCGGTCAGCTCGCGTTTGTAAAGAGCGCTTTCACAATCCGGGCACTTTACAAAGATGCCCTCAGTTTTCACTGTCTGCTCTTCGTCATCGTCCTGCCCTTCAATCTTCGGTTTGTCTCTGCTAAACCACGACATAATCTTTAGTTAACCAAAATTTAAGGTTAGCATACGGTCATTTATCGTTAAAGCTGTCGGATCATTTGAGGATATTGAGCATTTGCGAATGGATAAGGCCGTTGCTCGCGACCATCGGCGGTGAGTAGATGCTGAATTTCGAATTGTCGTAACCGCTCACCTGACCACCCGCCTCCTCGACAAGCAAGATGCCCGCGGCCATATCCCAAGGGTTAAGTCCCTCTTCCCACATACCATCAAAACGCCCGCACGCAACATACGCCAGATCAATAGCTGCCGATCCGTCTCGGCGAACACCGCGAGAATTTAATAGAAATTCCGTCAGGTTCCGTGCAAAATCCGGCCTACTCTTGAAATTATACGGAAAGCCCGTGACTATCAGCGATTCGCTCAATTGCTCTGCTTTCGACACGCGAATGGGTTTGCCGTTGAGTGTCGCGCCTTGACCTCGTTCGGCGGCAAAAAGCTCATTTCGCGTCGGATCAAACGTTACACCTAGGACTATCTCGCCTTTGTGTTCTAGTGCAAGTGTGACGCAAAAACACGGATAGCCGTGTGCAAAATTCGTCGTGCCGTCAAGCGGGTCGATGATCCATTTCCACGTCGTCCCATCACCGATAACGACTGCTTCGCCTGACTCCTCGGCAAGGATCGAATGACGCGGATAGTAAGATTTGATGCGTTCGATGATGAGAGCTTCGCTGGCAAGATCGGCTGCTGTAACGAGATCTATATCGCCTTTTTTCTGGATAGCAATACCGCGATCAAACTTTTCGAGCAGTATCTGGCCGGCATCACGGGCAGTTTCAATAGCAAAATTAAGCATAGGAGAATCTTCAACGCAAAGTCGCTAAGACGCAAAGGAAGAAAATAGTTAATTGGGAATCCCTATAAAAACAAGTAATTATTACGGCAAATAACTAAAACTTCTTTGCGTCTTTGCACCTTGGCGTCTTTGCGTTAAACCTCTTTATTTCCTAAATCTGCGCTCGGCCAAATCGAGAAACTCCCTCACTTGATCGTCCCAGAAAACCCAGTCGTGGATACCAGGATGTTCTCGAAATGCGTGAGGGATCTTTTTGTCGTTAAGCAGTTTGAGAAAGTCGCGATTATTTGCGATCAGGAAATCCTCCGTGCCGCACGATTGATATATAAAAGGCAAGGCCTGTACTTTTTCTGGTGTGATCTCGCGGATCAAGCGAAATATATCGTTGGATTTGCGTCCGTCACCGGCCATATCGAGGCCAAAAACCACATCCATCGACTTTGCTATCGAACCGGCTGTCTTTTCAGTCCAGTCGGGTGCCCCTAAAGCACCGCTAAAACTGCCAACTAGCGTAAATTTATCAGGATATTTGAGCCCAAATTTCAGCCCGCCATATCCGCCCATTGAGAGCCCGGCGATTATGCGATGTTCGCGGTCCGCAAGAGTTCGATAATTCTTGTCGATCTCTGGTATCAGTTCCTGAATAATATAGCTTTCGTATTTATCGTTCGGCGTCGAGACGCTGTCACTGTACCAACCGTTGTCGCCCTCCGGCGTGACGATGATGAACTGATGCTTGGCGGCATAATCGTTCAGTTTGGTCTTGTCAGTCCAATTAGTGTAATGGCCTGTCAGCCCGTGCAGCAAATAAAGTACTGCAAATCTTGCCTTCTCATCCGTTCGATAATTCGTCGGCAAGATGATCCGGTATGGCATCGACCGAGCCATCAATTTGCTGGCAAGTTGCTGCGTATCGGCGGTCGGCAATAAGGGATGCGGTTTCTCCGATACGATGGTCGAAGCGGGCTGACCAAGTGCCGAAATACTGAGGATCAGCATCGCCATCCACAACAAAGCTAACGATCTGCGTTTATATGCATTCATATACGGTCATTTTCTCCTGAACTAAAATTCAACTTTCGGTTTTATGTATCGACCGCACACGCTGTCTCGCTTTTTTCGACCGGCGAATGGTGTTGCGGCGTTTTAGATTGCTCTCGGCCCAATCGGAAACTTGTTTTAACGGGTGCCATTCGAAACTTTCGAGCGGCAGCACCTCGCTCGATGCATCCTTTAGCTTGAGCGTGCTGAACGCAACGAAAAGTATCATCAGATTAAACAAAACACCAGCCGTGACAACCAGCCAACCGGGAGCAAGCCCGACGGTCGCCCGCTGAAATACAATATCCCAAAATATTTTTTTGTCCGCCTCAGTCGCGAGTGGAATAGGCGATGGATGAATATATATCTTTAGCGTCCATGACAATGACAGCAATAAAAAGATCCACAAATAATTTGACCGCAGACGCCGGCCTACTGCTTCCCATTCGCTGATAGTAAAATGCGGTGTAATCAGGTCGGCGGCAATATGTTCGGCCCACTCTTTATCCGGCGGCACGGTTCTGTGTGACAGCATCGGCGCAAAATAACCAGTTTCGAGCACACGCACGCGATTAGCCCAGACCTCGTAATACCTGTAACGCCTCGCCTCCATAAACAAAAATATCGAGACTAACAAAGTATTTATTGGTATCGCAAAATGCGGATTATCTGGCGAACTGAAAACAAACGACAGCGTTGCACCCGCCGTGATCACGGCCCAATTAGTCGTAGTGTCCAGCCGCGTGCGCCATACATTGGAACGCTGGACTTCGCCG
>JAYVOS010000376.1:0-15285 GCA_043757775.1 Chloracidobacterium sp.
TTGGTGGATGCCCGCACCAACAAGTCGCTGTGGGGCGAGCAGTATGAACGGAAACTTTCGGAATTATTGACCACCCAACGCGAGATCGTCACCGAGATCGTGGGCAAACTGCAACTAAAACTATCCGGCGAAAGCGAGCAAAAGCTGGCGAAGAAATACACCGACAACAACGAAGCCTATCAGCTTTATCTGCAAGGTCGTTTTCATTGGAACAAGCGGCAAATACCTGAATTTGAAAAGGCGATCGTGTTTTTCAAACAAGCCATCGAAAAAGACCCGAACTTTGCCCTTGCTTACACTGGATTAGCCGATACTTATTCTGTGTTTTCTACTTGGGGTGATTTCAGACCGAAAGAATATATGCCGCAAGGTAAGCAAGCAGCACTCAAAGCTCTCGAACTTGACCCGAATCTTGCCGAAGCTCATACATCGCTGGGATATATTCTTTATGCTTACGAATACGACTTTGCAGGTGCCGAGCGATCATTCAAACGAGCAATCGAACTCGATCCGAATTACGCGACGGCACGTCAATGGTATGCGGAGCTTTTGTCTTCCAGTAGCAGGCATGACGAAGCAATCAGAGAGATAACGAAAGCCGTTGAACTCGATCCATTTTCATTGGTAATCAATGTATGGGCGTGGTTTGTTCTCGAACGTGCCGGGCGATATGACGAAGCACTTTTGCAAATCAAAAAGTTCAATGAACTATTTCCAAATGAAAGAGTTTTTCATGATTTTAATAGTAATGTTTATGCCAATCAAGGTAAATATGATCAATCTGTCGAAGAATACCTTCTCAGTGCGAAGGCAAATAAAGATTTCAAACCCGAAAATATTACGAAATTGAAAGAGGCCTACGAAAAAGGCGGCTGGGATGGCTACAGGCGGATGAGTGGGGAAATACGCCTCGAAGAACTGAATGCTAAACAGGCAAAAGACCCCAATGGATATGTTAGAGCGGCGGATTATGCCGGTGCATATGCTTGGGGCAAAGACAAGGATAAGACGATCGAATATCTGAACAAAGCGTATGACGAGCGTGAACGGAATTTGACCGAACTAAAGATAATTAAAACTTGGGACTTCGTGCGAGACGACCCGCGATTTAAGGAATTGGCCAAACGAGTCGGGATCCCGGAATAGAGTTCGTCTGAAAAAGATGACAATAGGCACACATTGTGGTAGTGTTTTTTTATGACGCCATTTGTCTGGGATCCAGCGAAAAATGAGTGGCTAAAGCAGGCTCGCGACATTTCGTTTGAAGAGGTCGTGTTCCATATCGAGATAGGTGACGCTATTGAGACATTTAAGCATCCAAACCAAGCAAAATATCCCGGACAACGTGTAATGGTAGTTCGAATTGAGGACTATGCCTATTTGGTCCCTTATTTCGAAACAGACGAAGGAATTCTTCTAAAGACGATCATCCCCAGTCGCAAGGCCACGAAAAAGTATCTTGGAAAAACCGATGAATAAACTAAACCGAGAAGAAAGAGAAATACTGGACGCCTACGAAAAGGGCAGTGTTGAAGCTGTTCCGAATTCTAAAAAGGAATTAGTTCGGTTGCAAAAGGCAGCGGAAAACACCTTCAAAAAAGACGCACGCATCAACATCCGCATCGCATCGCGCGACCTGCGTGCGTTGCAAAAGCGAGCCTTGGCCGAGGGCATACCATATCAGACACTGATCGCCAGTATTTTACATAAGTATACGGAAAGCCGCACAACCTAATTCACAACAAAGGCTATGAAACGATGTCCTGAATGCGGCCGAGACTATGACACCACAATGATGTTCTGTCTCGATGACGGAGTGGAATTGCTCTACGGCCCGGCAAGGTCAGAACCGGGAGCGATAGCGACTGGGTTCTCGTCGGACGAACCGCAAACCGCGATCTTGCACTCGACTGCCGCGCCGGGCGAAGCTCCGACTCGTGCACAGATCAATACGACAGACCAGACGGCCATTCTTAGCACCGGGGCGGAGGCGAAGCCTCAAGGAAGTTTGGAAGGTTCGACGGGAAAGCGGGGCTTTTCCGGAAATAGGGCGGCAAAGCCGTTGGCGGCTTTAGTCGTGGCCGTTCTGGTTCTCGTTGGCGGATTCTTTGGTTATCGATACCTTTCAGGCTCTAATACCAAGCAGATCAATTCCATTGCCGTGATGCCGTTCGAGAATAGGAATTCGGATGCTGATACGGAGTATTTGTCTGACGGTTTGGCGGAATCGTTGATCTTTCGGCTGACGCAGATCCCTGATCTGCGGGTCAGCCCTACGAGTTCGGTGATGCGTTACAAGGGGAAGGAGACTGATGTTGCCAGGATTGCCAACGAACTTGGCGTAGATGCGGTGATGACCGGGCGCCTTACCAAGCGGGGCGACAATCTGAACATCACGGTCGAGCTGGTGGATGCCCGCACCAACAAGTCGCTGTGGGGCGAGCAGTATGAACGAAAACTTTCGGAACTATTGACCACCCAACGCGAGATGGTCGCCGAGATCGTCGGCAAACTGCAGCTAAAACTGTCGGGCGAAAGCGAGCAAAAGCTGGCGAAGAAATACACCGACAACACGGAAGCCTATAAGCTGTATCTGCAAGGTCGTTACTACTGGAACAAACGTACGGAAGAAAATATCAACAAAGCCATTGAGCAATTTAAATCGGCGGTAGATAAAGACCCGAATTTTGCGCTTGCCTACGCGGGCCTCGCCGATTGTTACGGTGTGCTGCCATACTACGGCACCGTAATATCCAGCGAGTATTTGCAGCAATCCAAAGCTAATGCGACGCGGGCAATAGCAATAGATGATTCATTAGGCGAAGCTCACATTTCGTTAGCGATCGCCGATGTCGGGCTGTGGAATTGGGCAGAAGCGGAAAAGGAATTTAGTCGGGGGTTAGAATTGAGTCCAAACTACTCTTACGGCCACCAATGGTATGGCCAGTATCTCGAGACACACGGTCGCTATGACGCCGCGTTGATCGAAAATAAGCGAGCGCTGGATCTCGATCCACTTTCATTAACCATCAGTTCGGACCAGGCAATGATCCATCTCGCGAAAGGCGATGCGGATTCGGCGATCGAGGCATGCAAGCGTTCGATCGACCTCGATCCAAACTGGTATTCCGCTCATCGATGGTTGGCCCTGAGTTATTTGCAAAAAGGACGTAATTTAGAGGCTCTGGCAGAAGCTGAAAGATCCGTCGATCTATCAAATCGTCATAGCAGCACGCTAGGTATTCTCGGCTATGTACTTGCACAAACAGGTAAACGAAGTGAGGCGCTCGCGATCGCAGAGGAGCTGAAAACCGCTTTTTCGAAACGGCAGGCAAAAGGAACTGACGTTGGATGGACGTATCTCGGGCTAAATGAGAAAGAAGAAGTCTTTTCCTGGTTGGACAAGGACTTTGAAAGCCGTAATCCGACAATGCCGGTCAGGATGCGAGTTCCACCATTAAACTCAATGCGCGACGACGCACGCTATAAAGACATTTTGAAACGAATGGGTCTGCCGGAATAGAAGTCAATGAAAACGTCCGGGGCAAAAACAAAGATAAGACAATCGAATATCTGAACAAAGCGTTTGACGAGCGTAACCTGAGGATGCTCGAACTAAAGGTTGATAAAACTTGGGACTTCGTGCGAGACGACCCGCGATTTAAGGAATTGGTCAAACGAGTCGGGATCCCGGAATAAACTCAAATATGCTCTCAATTCTCAGAACAACATCTGAAAGCCCTGATTTTCAGCAGCTGGTCCAGCATCTCGACGCTGAGTTGCGGGTTCGCGATGGTGACGAGGCGGCGTTTTATTTGCAGTTCAACAAGATCGACACGATCAGGCAGGCACTGGTCGCGTATGACGGCGAGGAGGCGGTCGGCTGCGGAGCTTTGCGTGCGTATGAGGCAGATGCGGTCGAGGTCAAACGGATGTTTGTGCCGCGAGAGAGGCGTGGACAAGGGATCGCATCGTCAGTTTTAACGGGCCTTGAGACTTGGGCGGCAGAGCTGGGTTACCGCAAATGCATTCTCGAAACGGGCCGGCAGCAACCCGAAGCCATTGCCCTGTACACCAAAAGCGGCTACACGCGCATCCCAAACTACGGCCAATATCAGACGGTCGAGAACAGCGTATGTTTTGAGAAAGTTTTAATTGGTCCGTGACGGGCGAAAACGCATAAATAGCTGCCATCCGCCGTGTGACGTGCCGCCGTAATAAGGTGTGAGCGTCGCCGAATTGAAATTCGCCGTGAACATACCGCCCAAGCCCACATCGATCCCTTTATCTTTTACAACATCGCGAACGTAACCCATCGAGAGCGAAGTGACGCGAAAAATATCGTGTTCGAGAGGGTGAGCGAGCACCAGATCGTGGCCGCTTTTCTGCACAGTCTCAAACCTGCCAAAAACAGCATTTTTGTCGAAATCATAATTGCTTTCAAATAAAACCGAATTCGTCCGTTCCCCGTTAGCGTAGTTTTGTCCCCAGACGAATGTGCTCGCCCAATTTCGGTTGTCGTCAAACTTTTTATTATATATCGCCGACGCTGTCGTCTTTCGCAGAACGTGAACGTCCGGTTCTGACCGCTCAGGATTACGTAAATAACCGTGCGAGATCTGAAACGCGAGATTCTTAGTTGGGTTCCACGAGACTCGCCCACTAAATGAATCAAGACGCGGCTTATCAAATGCGTAGCGGTTATCATCAGGCTCGCGCCCGTTGAACGCACTCGCCTCGACCTTGACCTTGCCAAACGAATATCCTGCGGTCACAACGCCGAATGTAATATGCGTCGCGTCTTGCCAATGGTGGCCGATCGGAGCATCAGGATTATTCGACGCCGATTGACGGTGCATAAATGTCGGCGGGCCGAGAGCCGGTTCGCCAGGCAGTCCCGCGTAAACGTAAAACGAGCGGGTTTCGTTAAATTTATAGGAATACGTTACGGCGAGTTCTGAAATGAGATCGTGCGGATGCTGACGGTCGTGTATCGGCCGGCCCTTATAAAGCTCGCCGCTTTGATACAGGAGCGGATAACCGTAGCCGCGTTGGATCACGGGATCGAGGCTCGCCATCGCCCGAAAGCCAAACTGCGATCTCTCATTTATCGGCTTAGAATATATAAGCATAAACATCGACGGAGCATCGACGCGGCTTCGGTTCCCGTCACCAGCGACCGAAACATTTCGTGTCGAACCGATGCTCGTATATCGAAGATAAGCCGTGCCCATCAACATCAGCATCCCGCCGCCGTCGAGCATTTTCATCTTGGCGTACATCGGCGACGAATCTGGATCCCAAGACGTGCCTGAACTTTCGCGCTGCATCAGGTCGCCGATGTTGGTCGTCGATGACATGTCCATATTATGTTTGGAATGATCCATTCCGGGCATGTCTGACATATCACCGGGTTTCTTGACTGGCGCTTTATCGTCCATTTTCATTCCCGGCATATCTACCATTTTGTCGTCGGCAGCGGGTTTGGCAGGAGTTTTCATATTTGCTCCCGGTTTTACGCCCACGAGGATGTTACCCCACATTCCGCCTTTGGCATGGCCTCGGACTGAGCAGAAATACTTGTATGCGCCATCCTCATTGGCAGAGATGACGACATCTTCGGCTTGTAGAGGTGCGTCTTCCTCATGTGATGCGAGCTTTTCGGTTCCGACAGAACCTATTACGTCGGGTGCAACAACGAACTTGCCCACAATATGTGCAAATCGAATATCGTGCTTCATATCGCCGTCCATATTAACGAATAATATCTTGATCTTGGCATCGGGCGGTACGACAATTGTCGGATTTCGCATTCCCTGAATGCGATACGACAGCATGTCGTCCTCAGGCCCTGACGTTACGACGAGGCGTATTTCGGTTTCCGTGAAGGTCAGCGTGGTGCCGTCCTTTTTGCCGAGCGTTCGCTCTTTTTCAAACCTGAGCAGATCTTCGGATCTGATTGTTTTTTTCTCGCTGCTAACAAGCGTAAACGCTTGGTGCGCGAATGCTTGCGCGCTAATGGCAAACGCAAGGATCGACAGAAATATAATTTTTTTCATTGGAAATTTTCTCCACAAATGTAAAACAGTTCGGCTCTGCGGTTTTAGCCACACAGACGACCGGATCAGTAAATAATCCCTAATAAATGTTGAATGTTCTGTTTTACAGGCGCGGGGGACCGCGGGATCGCGAGTGGTCGCAGAAAGGATCAAGAAGATAGTGCGGGTTTGCAAAGCCTACATTTAATGCTGAGACTACTAGGACGGAAGCTACTGTAATGGACGTTTTGAGCGTGACTATCGTAGGCTGTTTTTTATATTTGACCGCCTCAAATTTGGCGGCGGTTTTTTGCTCCGAAGCTATACAGACACAATCGTCATCCAAAGCCTGACAAATATTTGCGGCTTGCACCGCCGCCTCATCGCCGTCAACCATCTCAGCCATTTCCGAATGGTAAAGGCACGACGATACTTCCGTCACAGGCTCTGCTTCATGATGCGAACAAGTACACGCTGAGACCGTCGACGCCAACAGCGCCAGCATCGTCGTCAATATCAGAGCAAATTGTGTCAGGCGTGATCGCAAAATATTTTAAAGAGTTTTGACGTAATTGGCGATCGATTTTATCTGCGCTGCGGTCAGCCGTTTCTTGAACGACGGCATATCGCCTTTGCCGTTGGTTACCAAGCGAACGGTCTTTGACGTGCTTGTGCCGCCTGAGATATCGTCTGCGTCGAGCTGGCGACCCTTAGCAGTCTCAGCCTTTCCGTTCGAACCGTGACAGCTCGCACAGTTGCTCATATACAGCGAACGCGGGCTGGACGCGAACTCACCCGCCGCCGCAGCGTTTACCTTTGCCGAGTTTGAAAATACAAAAAATACACCTGCGGCGACAAATCCCGAAACAATGCCGAGTTTAATAAATGTTTTCATATTTGTTACAAAAAATCTTCTATATACATATTAAGACGCGAGCCGCGTTCACGTCAAAAGTTATTTCTTCCACGCAGTCTGCCAATCTTGCATCTGCTTGATCTCGGCATTCTGTGCTTTTATGATGCTGTTTGCCAGCGTTTTGATGCCATCTTTTTGCGATTTTTGTAACGCCTCAACTGCCATTATGACAGCACCCTGATGATGCGGGATCATCTGTTTGATAAATTCGAGGTCGAGGTCGTTTCCGGTCGATGAGGCCAGCTTTTTCATATCCATACCTTTCATCGAATCGTTCATTCCGGCCATTTCCATATTTATTGCCATGGGTTTGCCGGCAAACCATTCTTCGCGCCATTTCTTCATCTGAGCGATCTCTTTTTCCTGATCGGCGATGATGTTTTTAGCAAGTATGTTCAATTCCATGTGCTGCGCCTTGCCTTCGATGCCTTTTGCCATAACGACTGCCCCTTCGTGGTGGGCGATCATCGTATCCAAAAACTGTAGATCATATGGTGCATCTGCCGCATTTGGCGAACTTTTCATCATCGAATGATCCATCTGGTCATGGTTCATATTTCCCATGTCGTGGTTCATCGGCATGCTGTTCATATTATTATTTATACCAACATTGCCGTTTGAATTAGACGATTTCTGCATATTGCACGCAGCAACAAAAGCCAAAATGCCAAGAATGGTCGTAATTAATATCAATTTAGTATTTTTCATAGTTAGTATTTTCCGCTTGTTTTAAAGTTTCGCACGGCGTAGCCGTAATGCGTTAGTAATAACAGACACCGAACTAAATGTCATCGCCGCACTCGCGATGATCGGACTAAGTAATATCCCGAAAAAAGGATAGAGTATTCCCGCCGCAACAGGCACACCGAGCAAATTATAAATAAAAGCGAAAAACAGATTTTGCCTAATGTTAGACATCGTCGCACGGCTCAGGTTTATTGCGCGCACGATGCCGTTCAGGTCGCCTTTGACGAGCGTCACGCCCGCACTTTCCATCGCAACGTCGGTTCCGGTGCCCATCGCGATGCCGACATCAGCCTGAGCGAGCGCCGGAGCGTCATTCACGCCATCACCTGCCATCGCGACGATCTTGCCTTGCGATTGCAACTCCTTAACCTTTGCGGCTTTGTCAACAGGCATCACCTGGGCGAAAACTTGGTCAATCCCGAGTTGTTTTGCGACGACCTGAGCTGTTGTGCGGTTATCGCCGGTCATCATTATGACCTCGATATTTTTGCTGTGGAGTTCGGCGATAGCTGCTTTCGCTGAGGATTTAATTGCGTCTGCAATACCTATAAAACCAGCGAGTTTTTCGTCAACGGTAATAAACACGACTGTTTGACCCTCGGCTCGCAGATTATCAATGCCAGCTAAGAACCCAGTCGCTACCGCTCCCGGTTCTGACCCGATGGCAACTTCTTTTCCGTTAATACGACCTTTGATTCCAACCCCGGTTATCGATTCGAAATCAGTCGCCTCTAGTGTCGCAAGCTTTCGCACGTCTGCATAGGCCGTGATTGCCGATGCCAAAGGGTGCTCACTATTACGCTCAAGGCTTGCGGAAAGTGTGATGATCTCGTCTTCGTCAAAACCATCTACGGCAACAACTTTCTGAACCGACGGCTTGCCCTCGGTCAGTGTTCCGGTTTTATCGACGACGAGCGTCGTAACTTTTTCGAGTATCTCAAGAGCCTCAGCATTTTTGACCAGTACTCCAGCGGTCGCTCCGCGGCCAGTACCGACCATTATCGACATCGGCGTCGCGAGGCCTAAGGCGCATGGACACGCGACGATCAGGACGGCGATGGCGTTTGCTAGGGCGTAGATAAATCTTGGCTCAGGCCCAACAAACATCCACACCGCAAACGTCACAACCGCGACGAGCAGCACCGCCGGGACAAAATACGCAGAGACCGAATCCGCCAGCCGCTGTATCGGCGCACGCGAACGCTGCGCCTCCGCGACCATCTGCACAATCCTCGCGAGTAGAGTCTCGCTGCCGACACGCTCCGCACGCATCACAAAACTGCCCGTCCCGTTGACCGTGCCGCCCGTGACTTTTTCGCCGACCGCCTTTTCGACCGGAAACGGCTCGCCCGTCACCATCGATTCGTCGACCGAGCTACGCCCGTCGGTCAAGACACCGTCAACCGGCACTTTTTCACCGGGACGAACACGCAGTAGCATTCCCGCCACCACGTGTTCGAGCGGGATGTCGGTTTCCGTGGCGTCTGCATTGATGAGCCGCGCGATCTTTGGTGCAAGACCGAGCAAAGCCTTGATGGCACTCGACGTCTTATTTCTGGCACGCAGTTCTAAAACTTGACCAAGCAGAACAAGCGTTGTAATGACCGCCGCCGCCTCAAAATACAGCGCCACATCGCCCATGTGACCGCGAAATGTCGCAGGGAAAATGTTTGGAAACAGCAGAGCGACGAGACTGTAAATATACGCCGCACCCGTGCCGATCGCGATCAGCGTAAACATATTCGGGCTACGATGTATGACTGAAACCCAAGCACGTTCGAAAAACGGCAGACCGCCCCAAAGAACGACCGGAGTCGCGAGTGCAAATTGTATCCAGCCGAACGCTCCCTTCGGAATAAATCGCATCACCGGATTTCCCGGTAGCATCTCGCCCATCGTCAGCACGAGCAGAGGCAGCGTGAGCAAAGAGCAGATCCAAAACCGCCGCGTCATGTCATTAAGTTCCGAATTGTCTTCCTCGACATCAAGCGAAAACACTTTTGGCTCAAGCGCCATCCCGCAAATCGGACACGCTCCCGGACCCATCTGCGAGATCTGCGGATGCATCGGGCAGGTGTATTCAATATTATTTGCGTTTTTTGGCTCTCGCCGTGTAATAACGACAGGCTTGGGCTGAACCTGCCCAACTAACAGGTGCCCTTCAGGATCAGCCTTAAATTTATTCAAACAACCAACGCTGCAGAAATAATACGTCGTTCGGTCGTATTCAAAACTTCCCGCCGCCGTCGCCGGCACAACCGTCATTCCGCAGATCGGGTCGATGAATTTTTCGGTGTTTGTAGTTTCGTCCATTTTCGTGCTCTCAAACGGGATTATGACATTTTATTATACAAATACGCGTCGATGGGTGAGCATGCTCACATCGCTTGGAGAGAAATTCGTGATTAAATGTGTAAATAGGGGATAAAAAATGCATTTGCCCGCCTCAAACATCTCGGCCGCACTTCGAACCAAAGAGGTCATAATCGCCCTCATCTCTCTGGCGGCGATAACGGTGCATCTCGTGCTGCGATTCGGTGTGCATCCGGCGGGCTCAGTATTCGGGTTTGCAACGCAGGACATTCCGCTATTGATCGCCTTGGCATGCGGCACGCCGCTGCTTATTTGGATCGCGGTCAAACTATTTCGCCTCGACCTCACGTCCGATCTGCTTGCCGGCATCTCGATCGTCGCAGCGGTGTTGCTTGGCGAATACCTCGCCGGCACGATCGTCGTTTTGATGCTCGCAAGCGGTCAGGCTCTCGAGGCATACGCCGTTCGACGGGCTTCTTTTGCTCTCGAGGCTCTCGCCAAACGCCTGCCGTCCGCTGCTCATCATAAGGATGGCGCTGCGGTAATTGACGTACCGCTGGCGGATGTCGCGGTCGGCGACGAGCTGATCATTTTTCCGCACGAATCGTGTCCCGTTGACGGCATCGTCACCGAAGGCCACAGTACGATGAACGAATCTTACCTGACGGGCGAGCCGTATTTATTGCCAAAAGCCGCAGGTTCTGCTGTACTCTCAGGAGCTATCAACGGCGAAGGTGCGTTGACCATCAGGGCGGAGCAGACAGCCGTCGATTCGCGATACACCAAGATCATGCAGGTGATGCGCGATTCTGAAGAGCGTCGGCCGCAGCTTCGCCGGCTCGGCGATCAGATCGGTGCGATTTATACGCCGATCGTCATCGTCATCGCATTAGCCGCGTGGATATTCGCCGGCGATGCAGGACGATTTCTCGCAGTGCTCGTCGTGGCAACACCGTGCCCGCTGATAATCGGCATTCCGGTTGCGATCATCGGATCGGTATCGCTCGCGGCACGTCGCGGTATCATAATCAAAGATCCTGCCGTACTCGAAAAGATCGACACCTGCAGCGTCGCCATCTTTGACAAAACCGGCACACTGACCTACGGCGAGCCTAAAATGACCGAGGTTTTGCCTGCCGCAGGTTTCACCGCCGACCAAGCTCTCGCCGCCGTCGCGAGTCTCGAACGCTACTCGCGCCATCCGCTCGCGTCCGCGATTGTCACCGCCGCTAACGAAGCAAAATTGAACTTGCAAGAGGCTGTCGAGGTCAGCGAGAGCCCCGGTGCAGGCTTGCACGGAATGATCGACGGTCGCAGTATCAGTGTCACGAGCCGAAAAAAATTAACGGAAAGCTCGCCAACAGATGCGGCATTATTACCCGAACTCACAGGCGGCCTCGAGTGCGTTGTCCTGATCGACGGACGCTATGCGGCGACGCTTCGTTTTCGCGATGAGCCGCGGCCCGAGGGCAAGTCGTTTATTACACATCTGCGACCGCAGCACGGATTTGACCGCGTCATGCTCGTATCAGGCGACCGGGAATCAGAGGTTGGTTATCTTGCTGAAAAGGTAGGGATCACCGAGGTCCACGCCGGTCAAAGCCCTGAGCAAAAGCTGGAATTGGTCCGCCGTGAGACGAGCCTTGCGAATACAGTTTTTATGGGCGACGGCATCAACGACGCTCCGGCTTTGACCGCCGCGACCGTCGGCATCGCGTTCGGCCAGGGCAGCGATGTCACCGCCGAAGCCGCCGGGGCCGTCATCATGGACAGCTCACTCCAACGCGTAGACGAACTCTTACACATAGGCAGACGGATGCGAACCATCGCCCTGCAAAGCGCCGTCGGCGGTATGGGTCTCAGCCTGATAGGCATCGCTCTCGCCGCTCTCGGCTATCTGCCGCCCGTCGCGGGTGCGGTCACCCAAGAGGTCATCGACGTTCTCGCAGTGCTAAATGCTCTGCGAGCATCGATGGCTCCGAGTGTGCTTGCAGATTCCCATGACAGCAGTGGCCACTAACAAAAAGAAACGCCATCCCCTTTCAAAGCAACCGGCGTTCATCTCAGATCAAACAATTGTTTACATTTCCATCTTCTTCTCATGCATATTCATCCTTTCAAGCTTTAGCAGGATCCACGCCGCATGCATGGAGACTTCCTGAGCGTCGGGTGTGCTCGCCTCCAAAGCCTTTTCGAGCATCATCATATGCATTTTCATTACGGTTTGTTCCGCAGCCATTTTTTCCATCATTGGCTTCATTTTTTCGGTCATCGCCGCGTCCATTTTAGCCATGCCGGCCATATGCATCTTGTGGATCTCGTCCATCTTATCCATACAATGCATTACCTCGGCAAACGCGGAACGTGCCATCGCAACGTCTTCGATCTTGCCGTCTGAGGTCATTTTCCACAAAACCCGTGTGAACGCTGTCGCATTTTGCCGATGAGCCATCATCAGCATATTGTGACCATCCTTGTGCATGGCGTCCATATTCATCTCGCCTTTCGGCATCGGTTTCATATCCATTTTTTGTGCAAAAACAGTACTGAGCGACAACACGATCATCATCAACACGCTTGATAAAATTAAATTTTGTTTTCTCATTTTCTCTCCATTTTTTCCTAAAATACACGCGGCCTACAGTAGGCCGAACTACGTTCGATGTTAGAACGATACATGGAAACTTAGATTCTGTCTGTGTGGTAGAGTACGGATGGAGTCGAATGTTTCAGTCGCTCAAGCGGGCTGCTGCTGCGACAAGCAATGAAGCGTGCCGAGGCCCCAGACTAGATCGACGGCGTGGATGCCGATGACTGTTCGTTTGGGAAAAAGCTCGGCGAGGGTGCCGAGTGCGATGCGGTCGGCGGGGTCGTTAAATGTGGGGACGAGCACCGACGAATTGGTTATCAGAAAGTTTGCGTAACTCGCCGGCAGACGCTGGCCGCGATAGTAGAGCGGTTCCGGCATCGGGAGAAACGCGGTCGTAATTTTGCGGCTGTTCTCTAGTAAGAAACCTTCGAGACGCTCGCGGTTTTCTTCGAGCAAAGCGTAATTTGCGTCTTTGCTATAGGTCTCGCGGCAAAGCACGACGGTCTTTTTATCGACAAAACGGCAGAGGTCATCCACGTGCCCGTGCGTGTCGTCACCGGCGATGCCTTTGTTCAGCCAGAGAACATTTGTAGCACCGAGACTATCAGCAAGAACTTTTTCACATTCTTTTTGCGTAACGCCAGGATTTCGCACCTGCGTTTGCTGATCAAGCAGGCATTCCTCGGTCGTGATGAGCGTGCCGCAGCCGTTTACGTCGATCGCACCGCCCTCAAACACAAAAGGCTTGTCGTGAAAACTGACCGGAAAATATGTCTTCTTTAGCTTTTTCGCGAGCTTTTCAGCGATCTTGGTGTCGAGTTTGTGGTCGTCGTACTTCGCCCAGCCGTTGAATTTGAATCCGGCGATAGCCGTCTCGTTTTCGTTCTTAACAAAAATCGGCCCGAAATCGCGTGTCCATCCGCGATCGGACGGAATACGAAAAAACTCGACCATCTCAGGAGAGACACCACATTTTTTTAGAATGTTGCGAGCCTTTGCCTCGTGACGTTCGTCGTTGACCAAGATGCGAACCGTCTCGCTCGCCGCGATACGACGGACGATCTCGCCGTAAACGAAATGTATCGCCGCGATCTTTCCCGGCCAATCGTCAGGATTATGCGGCCACCCGAGCCATACGGCTTCGTGTGGCTCCCATTCGGCGGGCATCGTAAAGCCCAGAGATGCAGGCGTTTGTTCTGCTGGTTTTGCCATTAGTCAATAAACCGTTTTGTAATGTCGCCGTAAGCATCGACACGTCGGTCGCGCAAGAAAGGCCAATTGCGGCGAACTTCCTGGATCCGGGCGGGATCGATCTCGCCGATGACGAGCTGCTCGGCTTCCGAATCTGCCTCAGCGACGATCACGCCGAAAGGGTCGCTCAAAAACGTCTTGCCCCAAAATTGTATTCCTGGCGTGCCATCGACGGTTATCTCGTGTCCGACTCGGTTTACGCCCGCGACATACACGCCATTTGCGATCGAGTGCGAACGCTGTATTGTCCTCCAAGCGTCGAGCTGCGAAGCTCCGTATTGATCTTTTTCCTGCGGGTGCCAGCCGATCGCCGTCGGGTAAAACAGCACCTCGGCTCCCTGCAGAGCGGTCAATCTCGCACCCTCCGGATACCATTGATCCCAGCAGATCAGCGTCCCGATCCGCCCAACTTCAGTGTCAAAAGTCTTAAACCCCAGATCGCCGGGTGCGAAGTAAAATTTCTCGTAATATGCAGGGTCGTCCGGTATGTGCATCTTGCGATAGACGCCCACGACTTGCTCGCCGGGCTTAATAATAACGAGACTGTTGTGATACAGCCCAAGAGCACGCTCTTCGAAAAGCGGAGCGATTATCGTCGCACCCGTCTCATCTGCCACCTTTGCAAGCGATGCGGTCGATGGTCCCGGGATCGTCTCGGCAAGGTCAAAATTATCGTGATCCTCCACTTGGCAAAAATATTGCGAGCGAAACATTTCCGGCAGACAGACGACCTTCGCACCCTTGGCGGCGGCTTCTCGCACAAATTCGACGGCCTTTTTCAGATTAGCGTCGAGGTCCTCGCGCATCGACATCTGCACCAAGCCAACCTTATATTTATCGCGGTTTTGCATATTGATTAGGATACATTCAGAATTTGCATCGGCAAAAGCAACCAAACAAAAACCTCGCGGCATCTAGGGAAATGTAACCCATCTTGCAAGAACTCTTCCCGGGAACATTCTTTAATAGTAGTTGTCTAAGTAATAGGCAAATGTAGAATTTTTTAGCGTTTCTGAGGGGTAAATTATGTCAAATAAGAGTTTTAGCGATATGGTTAAAGTCAAAAGTCCCTGCACCGAGAGTTGGGACCGAATGCAGGGCACGGACAAAATGCGTTTTTGTTCGCACTGCACCAAACACGTCAACAACCTGTCTGAGATGACCCGCAATGAGGCGATGGATCTAGTCCGCTCGTCCAATGGGAACATCTGTGTCCGTTACATCGCAAATCCGGTCACAAAACGGCCCGTGTTTGCCGACCAAATTTATCAGATCACCCGCCGTGCCCCGGGCATCGCTGCCGGTGTGATGACTGCTTCGATAGCATTATCGACACAAGCCTACGCCCAGGACAATTCAAGACCTATACCAACAGCGACGCCCATCGTGACTGTCGATCCGCGTTCTACGCCTGAGGTTCCGGCGTCAAA
>JAYVOS010000377.1:0-4028 GCA_043757775.1 Chloracidobacterium sp.
GCAACTGCGCTCGCTGATCTCTCGAGCAAAAAGGCGGTGCAGCCAGTTCGAACGGTGGTACCGGTGGCTGATCACAAGGGGTTTTTCGGCGTGATGCCCGCTTACAATGGAGCACTCGGCGCCAAGATCGTCAGCTTTTATCCCAATAATAAAGACACCCACACGCATCACGGTGTAATCATGCTTTTTCGCCCCGAGACCGGCGAGCCGATCGCCATGATGGACGGGCGACTCATTACCGAGATGCGTACGGCGGCAGTATCTGCGATGGCGACAGATCTGCTTGCACGACGTGAGTCGTCAGTGCTCGCGATACTCGGTTCCGGCGTGCAGGCACACAGCCATCTCGAAGCGTTGAATCTGGTTCGCAAGTTTCGCGAAGTTCGCGTGTGGAGCCCGAGCAATGCAAAGGCGTTCGCCGAATCCCATCAAGGTGTCCGAGCGACGGATACCGCCGAGGAAGCTGTCCGTGAGGCTGACGTTGTCGTTGTGGCAACATCATCGATGATGCCGGTTTTACAGGGCAAATGGCTCTCGCCGGGGGCACATATCAACGCAGTGGGGGCCAATCATCCAAAATGGCGCGAGTTAGACGACGACACATTGGCAATGTCGAAGATATTTGTCGATTCAAGAGAAGCGGCAATGATCGAATCGGGCGACGTGATCGCCGCCGGTGATATTTTTGCTGAAATAGGTCAGGTTGTAACGGGAGTGCTACCCGGCCGCGAGTCTGGGGATGAGATCACACTCTTCAAATCGCTCGGCCAGGCGGTCGAGGACATCGCCGCCGCTGATCTCGTTTACCGACGGGCGATGGCTGATTAAAGAATGATCTGATCGCCGATACCGGCCACCGCAACGTATGTCATTGGCGTGGTCGGGGTCATTTCGTTTAGGGTGTATTTTAGTTTTTCGACGATGCCCTCTGCTTCCATGTAGTCGCGGCCGAGCAGTCGGCGGAATCGTTTGGTGCGGTCCTCACCCTGCAGTTCCTTTAGCATTCCGCCCAAAAACGCAGTAACTAGTTCCGGTGCAAACTGCACTCCTGAGTTGCGTTGTAGATCCTCAACAACCTCTTTGGCCGGCCGGCGGGCTTTGTACGGACGGTCGGTCGTCATCGCGTCAAACGAATCGGCAAGCGTCACGATCTTGGCGATATACGGTATCTCGCGATCATAAAGTCCGTCTGGGTAACCGCGTCCGTCGAGACGTTCGTGGTGATATTTTGCGGCGAGCGGCACGTCCGTATATGGATGATGTATTGGCTGCAATATCTCAAAGCCGACTCCGGGATGCTTGTTTAGTTCAGCGGATTCTTTCGCATTTATACGATACGGAGCGTTGATGATCTTGCGCTCGACGGTGAGTTTGCCTACATCGTGCAGATATCCCGCGACCGCCGCACCCTCGACCTCGTCTTTTCCCCAGCCAAGTTCCATGGCGATGATCTCAGAAAATTTACCGACGCGAACCGAGTGGCCCTCAGTGTATTTGTCTTTGCAGTCGATAGCGGCGGCAAACGCCTTGACCGTGTCGTGATAGGTCGAACGCATCTCGTCGAACAACATCCGGTTTTCTTCGGCATGACGCTCGATCTCGGCCATCAGATTACGCTGTGCGATCGCGACGCCGATATGCTGCCCCATAGCACAGACGATCTCTTTCTCGTAATTTGTGTAAGCCTCGCCAGTCGCCTTTTCACCCAGAAATATCGCTCCGACGATCTCGTCGCGAACAACGAGCGGCACAAAAAGCTCTAAACTGCGGCGTTCAAAACTCGCGTCATACACCTGAAAGAACGGTAAAACTTTCGCTTGCGGGATGTCGATCGGCGTCAGGCCGCACGACAAAAACTGGCGTTCGTCTTCGGTCGTTAAACTAAGACTGAGCGGAAAATCATCGCCGAGCCCGCGCACTGCTATCATATTCAGCTCGTGGCCGAAGCGCGAATATCTCGACACAGCACCACGCATTATCCCGAGCGCACCCGAGATCAAATGCAAAGACGTGCGGATCGTCTCCTGAAAATTGTTCTTATTCGTGATCTCTTGGCCAAGCTCAGCCAATGCCCCAAATGCGTGGATCAATTTATGGTCATGTTCAGCCATGGTTTGCGTCCTAAGTGATAGTTACATGTTTGGTCAGACCAAGCATGTCAAATAATTCAACCGTATTCTCATTAACATCAGAGAAAACTACTGTCGCGCCGTTGTTCGACGCGGTGTCGATCACCCCGAGCAGGATCGAGATGCCGATGCTGTTGACAACCTCAGTCTCGGCAAAATTTACCACGAGTTCTTTGCAACCGGCAGCAATACGGCGTTTGCATTCGTGTTCGATCTGCTCGCCGGTCAATTTGTTGAGATAGTCGCCTGCGTGGATCACAGAAACCTCGACTGATGGCTCGACCGGACTAACAGTTGCACTTGTCGTATTCACTTAATTCAATTCCTTGTATAATTTAGCGTATGCGCGCTGATAACTTACTTGAGGTATATGTTTAACACAAACAATTGCAGAAAACAATCCCTTTTGGGAATTTTTTCACCTATATTGTAGTGGATCGGAATATCTTTGTCGGACAACACTATATCTACGGCTTAAATGGGGTTCGGCCAAACTCCGCAAGCAGCGGTTTTAGCTGCGCGACCGCCGTGTCGTGAGCCGCTCCGTTTGTAGCAAGGATGCCGTTGCGGTTTTGCAGATCAGCATGGTTGTATGTCATTTCAAAGCCAAACAGGTCAGTAAATCGTCCGCCCGCTTCTTCGAGAATAATCTGCGGAGCACAGGTGTCCCAGAGTTTTGTTCGTGGACTCGGGTGGACGTAGATGTCACAGGATCTATCGGCGATCAGCCCTACTTTTAATCCGACGGATCCGCGATTGACAATTCCTGTAATACCGAAATACTCAATTATCCTGCCCATTCGCGGGCTGCGGTGGTCACGTGACATCGCCATTGTCATATCACTGAGCTTTGTTTTCGAAGAGGTCGTCATCCGCTGCGGCTCGCCGCCATTGGTGACCGTCCAAGAGCCTTCGCCTTTAACTGCGTAGCTGAGAATATCGTGGGCAGGCAAATAAACCACACCAAGCATCGGCACACCGCCGATCGCCAAACCGATCTGTACGCCGAAATCACCGTCGCGCTTGACGAATCCGGCGGTTCCGTCGAGCGGGTCGATTATCCATACACGCTCTTTCGAAAGCCTCAGTTCGAGATCGTCAGTTTCTTCTTCTGAAAGGATCGCATCGTCAGGAAATATCTCGGCGAAGCCCTCGACGATAATACGACTCGCCCGTTTGTCGGCGGCTGTAACCGGCTCCGACATGTTATCAACACCAAATTTTTCTTCGGCGTTAAAATCGGTCGCGTATATGTCGAGGATGGCTTTTCCGGCGACACGTGCGAGTGCGGTCGCAGTCTCTAACTCAGTCTGCAGCATTATCTACAAATCTATCACGAGTTATAGCAAAGAGACTATAAGCAGGATTATTGAACGCTTCTCTTCCTTTGCGTTCTTGGCGACTCTGCGTGAAACAGTCCTTCTCACGCAAAGCCGCTAAGGAAACCTAAAGTTAAGATCTATCGACGGGCTCCGTAATTCCGCAACGAGGACATATCAATGTCTGCCGCGTCTTGTCCATCCATTTCGCAAGTGCGACATTGGTAAATACAGGCACCTTACTTTCGGCCTCGCCCTCGCGAAACGCACGCGAAAGGCCGGTCGTGTCTTCGAGTGGCTTGAGTTCCCTCTCGCACGGCTTACATATCCAACCAAATCCGTCGTTGTAAAAATCGTTGAGTTCTGTCAATACACCTCGTCGTGATTACCCATT
Organism: Chloracidobacterium sp.; assembly: GCA_043757775.1. Classification (GTDB taxonomy): domain Bacteria; phylum Acidobacteriota; class Blastocatellia; order Pyrinomonadales; family Pyrinomonadaceae; genus OLB17. Next base: position 3,843 of record JAYVOS010000377.1, read on the forward strand.
GTCTGAAGCAATATCATTTGTTCGCCTTCATGATCGACGATCTCAAAGATGATCCTGAGATCATAAGCGACGCTACATGCCATCGAACCTGCTAGGCCACCTTTTAATTTATGCGTTTTTAATTGCGGGTGAAAGATATCAGTTTCTAATAGCTTGAGAGTGGATCTGAGGCTTTCTGAAAGCGCG
>JAYVOS010000378.1:0-4017 GCA_043757775.1 Chloracidobacterium sp.
CAAACAAAAAAACTACGCTCAGAAGTATCGTAGTTTTCGCAGCCTTAGAGAGTCTAAAAACAATTTTTGATCTACAAATCATTAAAACTATAACGCTGAAAAATCACGGAGCAAATTCATCTTGTCGTTCAACACCGAATCGAGCATCTCGCCCGACAAGTCATCTTCGGGGTCTTGGCTCAGTATCGTTGTGTAATCGTTAAGCGACTCGTCGATGACCTGCAAGTTACGGTCAAACGCCTCGCGGGTCGTGCGATCCCATTGGCCGCGGCGAGCCTGCACACGCTGGTTCCAATATTCGATAGCTGACTGCTGCTCTTTTACACGGCGGTCACGAGTTTGCTGCGGAGTTTCTATAAGGCCGATTTTGCCCAAAACTTTTTCAAAGGTCGTCTGTGTCGCCATCGATCGTGAGGTGAAATCGTCGGTCGCCGGCATCGTGTAATTTCTTATAACGGCAAATGTGACTATCGAACTTATTACAGCGATCACTAATACCGAAGCTGCAAACTGTGCAAATGAAAGCTGCCAAAATCTTCGACGTGGTTCGACCGGCGGCTTAATTGAGTCGGCTTTCACTTCGTTTTCAATTACGTTATTGATACGGCACCACAGGGCTTGTGAATTTGGTGGAACTATTTCGGCTGGCGATTCGGTCATGCAAGCGTCCAGAATAGATGTCAGATCTTCGCAAACATGGGCACATTCGGGACAAAATGCGAGGTGCATACGGACATCCGTCGCCTGAACAGTGTCAAGCTCATTGTCCATAAAAGCACCTAGTAGATTTTTACATTTATCGCAATTCATCGCTGTTTCGGATTACACGCCGTATGTAGGCAAACCATACAATTGTCTGCCAATACTACTAGATTATGCAAAGCCCTAAATAGTTGCCTCGCGGCGGTCAATTCTATCCATTTCTCAAGAAATATAGACAAAAAAACACGAACAAAAAATACCTTGTTCGTGCCCTTTTTACTAAATTTTCTGCTAATCCTGTTTCTTTACCAAAAGACCTCGCAACTTCAGTCTAGCCTTATGCAACTGCGATTTAGATGTCCCGACCGAGATGCCCATCATGCGGGCGACTTCCTCGTGTTCAAACCCCTCGACATCATGCAAGATAAACACGTTGCGGTAGCCGTTAGGCAGTTCGGCGATCGCATTTTTCAGAGCGATGCGGTCAACTACCTGCATTTTGTTCGGGTTAGTTGAGCCAGGAACCGACTGCTCAGGCATTTCGCCGTCTTCGGAGGTTCGCTCGTTTTTAACGCTGCGTCTGCGAAAATGCATCAACACCTGATTGACCGTTAAACGGTGAAGCCATGTGGAAAATGCCGAATCGCCACGAAAGCTGCCTATCTTGCGGAAAAGCTGTATGAAAACTTCCTGCGTTAGGTCTTCGGCCTCAGTCTGGTTGCTCGTCATTCGCAGGCATAAACTGTATGTGCGGCGATGATATCGCTCGTATAACAGCTCAAAAGCCGCAATATTGCCGCCCGTTGCCAAACGGCAAAGGTCAATATCCGGAGCCGTCGCGTCAAACACTTCTTCGGCGATCGGTGCCTGAAATGCGAGCCCGCTGGCGGCAGCTTCAAACCCAAAGGCGATGTCTTGTTCGATCGCAGCTGCGTGTGGATCCATAGTCACTCCTAAGAGATCACTGCCTGAATGTATAACTTCGTCTTGAGCTATGATGACCTTGCCTCCACTTCGGGTTGCTTGATGTACCCGTAGATTTTATGACTAAAATCAAAAAAGGTAAAGCAAAAAAACCTCGCTCACTTTAATTTTGCGATAACCCTTAATTAGCCATTAGAAATTCTGTGTCGGCTCAAAGCTGTAGAGAATACCAGCGAGTTCGCCGTGAACGCCGACGTCATCAACGCTGCGGACCTCATTAGCAAGAGACATGGCGAGCATCGTTATCTCAAATCCATTGCGGGCACCCGGACGCGATGCGGGCACAAAGATACGTCGTCCCCAAACGACGAGTTTTTCCCCTGTATCTGACGTTCCGCCGCCCTGAAACTTGACCTCGTAAGCACGCCAGTCGCCATTGACCTTAATCTCACCTTCAGAAACCATCTGATAACCCGGCAATAATTTCTTGAGCGTCTCATTGGTCTCTTTGACCATAGTTGGGAATTTGTCAGCGTCTGTGCTGTATGTTCCCTTGCTCGGGTAATAGCTGACAAGCATTTGCTCCTTGAGCCTGCCGTCGGGAGTCGAGCTGGAAATATCCAGAAACTTGCCGCGTCCGCCCGCAGTCACGCTTTCCTGTGGGCCATTCAATTTCCATTCTTTCGGATAATAGATCGAAAATCCAACAAAATTTCGCAACAGGTCACCCTTTAGATTTTGTTTGCTGTTCGAATAATACTCCGTATTAGGCGGCTGCGTTATCTTACGCGAAAGCGGCGGCATCTCAATGTCAGACGAGATGGTCGGGGTCGAATCGCTGCTGGAATTCTTCACAGCATTTGGGTCGATCTTAGACGGCAAACCCTGTTCGGCCGGGTGATTTACAATGTAATACCAACCAAACGCAAGCAAAGCAACCAACGCCAGGATGCCGACAATTGCAATTACTCTGGACCGCGAAGACTCTTCCTGCGGTGGCTCCGGCGAGCGGTTTTTCCACGCCGGTTCTGTGGCTTTTGCGACGTTTCTAATATCGATCGGCTTGAGCGTCTCAATTTTTTTCTCAGCCTGCGGTGCGGCATCGACAACTAACGGGACTATATCCGAGTGAATAAAATCCGTAGCAACCGGCTGCGGGGATTCGGTCAGAGCCGCATGAAATGCGTCGCCAAATTCGCGTGCCTTGACGTAGCGTCCGGCAGCTTTGAACGAAAGAGCTTTGTCAAAAATATCATCGATGGCTTGAGGCAGTTTCTCGTTCGTCGTCGAAGGCGGTGCGGACATACCTGCATACTGCAGACGCACGAGCTCCTTAGCCGTCGAGCCATTGAACGGCAGTTTTCCGGTCAGCATTTCATATCCGACCACGGCTAATGAAAATATATCGCTCGAAACGGTCGGCACGCGTCCGTCTAAAACCTCAGGAGATTTGTAAGAAGCGTTATACGGATTAGGATCGCCGTTAGAAGCACCGAAATTGACCAGTTTCACTAACTCGGTGTCAGTATCGGACACAGAAAGAATAATGTTTTCGGGACGAATATCGCGGTGAATAATGCCCTGCTGATGTGCTTCGCCGAGTGCGGATGCTACTTGCCTGATGACGCGAGCCGCACGTTGAGCCGGAAATTGTCCGTGAATGCTCAAGATATCCCGAACCGAAAGTGCGTCGGTATATTCGCTGACAAGAAATTCCGTGCCGTCCGTAAAAGAACCGGAATCGATGAGCCTTGCGATATTTGGATGGCTAAAATGCGAGAGCGATACACGCTCCTCTGCAAGTATGCTGCTTACTATCGGATCATCTTCATCTTCGAGCAGTATGCGGATGAGTACCTTTTTATCAGTGATGATGTGATCTTCGGCTAGATACGCGAGTCCCGCTTCGTCACCGCCCAAATACTCAGTAACCTTGTAGCGACCCTTTACTGTACTCCCAACAAAACTTTCAGGATCGTCAGCATTATAATCGTTAAAGACGCTCGATGTGCGTTCGCTGTCGCCAAGCTCGACGTGTCCGGCAGGAATAGTGAGGGGATCGATCTTTCGCCCTATCGGTTTAGGAACATCAAACGGAATAACTGTTGGAGACTCCTGAACAGACACAGCAGCAGTTTCGGGTTCCAGGTCATCGAGCTCAAAAAATGATTCGAGATCATTGATTGAGGCTTTTTGTTCCCCAAAAAGATCAAGCTCAGGCTCGGTCACGATAAATGTGGGGACATCTGACACGACAGCTTTCTGTTCGACGACCGGTTCGGATTTTGGCAATAGGTTAGAAAAAATACCATGACTGTCATTCTGATGATCAAAATGATCCGAGACGAGACGCGACCCGTCTGTCGGGCAAAAACGCCTCGAGCCTTCCTC
>JAYVOS010000379.1:0-3999 GCA_043757775.1 Chloracidobacterium sp.
CAACATATTTATGATGGCTTGTCGGTGCACCTCTGTATGTAAGCTTTAATACATACAAATAAAATGTGCTAAAACAATGCGCCGTTGGCGAGGGTCGCTTTTCTTCTAATAATGGTGCCGTGCCTAACCTTGACGGTTTTTGAGGATCTTGACGAATGAGCCGGAGCGGAGTTCGTCAAGTGTAATGCTAGTGCGTTTTGTTGCTTCTTCTTCGGTGATCGCACCGCAGTTTATCGCACGTAAAAAGTAATTGAGCAAGCCCTGTCCCGTCGCCGCATCGTCAAAAATATCACCGACGAGTGTTGCTTGCGCGGCTTTTTCGACGAAGTTGTGAAGCCGTTCGCTGGCAGCATCCAGACCTTCGAGAAAGAATGTAAAAACGGCGGCATAACGCGTCGCAAGCTGAGCCGGATGTAGATCCCAGCCTTGGTAAAAAGCGTTTGCCAGCGAGTGTCGGCAGTGATCGTAATGCAGTTTCCACGCGCGTCGGACGACTGCGTTGTTCTCGGCGATCTGTTCCGCCGTAAGATTTTCGCCCCGGTTAGGGGCGATCGGCATGATATTCGTCGCTCCGTCCGAAAGCCATACGCCGGTTCCGCCAAACGACACCTGCATCATGCTCCTCGCAAAATCACATGCCGGGTGCAGCATATCCTGATAGGCGGCGGTGATCGAGCAACTGGCGGTGTAATCGTATGTCCCGAAATGTGCGGCGGTGCAACGGCCTTGGGCGGCTTCGAGCAGACGGGGCATCGCGATCTCGCCGTCTGCGGCAATGATCGAATGCGTAGTCTCGATCATCATTTCCATTTTGAGTGTGCCGGGAGCCAGACCCAGTTTTGGTTCTAGTTCTTCAAAGATGCTAACGAGTGCCCGAACCTGATCCGGCGTAACGATCTTTGGCAAAGTTACGACAAAATTGTCCGGCAAGATACCGCCGGTTGCCGAAATAAGTGTAGTCAAAAATATGTCCAGCGTCCGGATGCTTCGTGCATGAAGCTCTTCGCTAAATGTCTTTATACGAATTCCGATGAACGGCGACAGCGTGCCGGCAGCGAGGCCTTTTGCGACCTCTGTCGCGGCGGATGCGGCGTGTCCGTCCTCTTCGGCATCCGGTCGCGTGCCGTAACCGTCTTCAAAATCGATACGGAAATCCTCGACAGCCTCGCGTCCGAGTTTCTCACCGACGCGCTCATAGATCGTATCGGCCATATTCGAAGGCAAACCTAGAGCCGCCGCAAAAGTCGCCGCGTTCGGCCCAAACGCCTCAAAGGACCGAACGGCAAGCTGCCCAAGACGAACCGCAGTGTCCGATTTAAAGAGATGTGCTCCGCCATAAACCGTATGAACAGGCTGACGGCGACCGGTTTCGCCGGGATACCGTTTTGAAAACCCGGACATCGACAGTTTCAGCCGTCCTGTGATCTTTTCGAATGATTCAGTAGAAAGTGAGGTGCTCATATTAAAAAAATTATCGCGTCAAGCGAGCTTCGATCAGGCCGTGCGGTTCGTCGGTCGGGACAAAGATGCGGTTGTCGTTCTTGAGGCCGAATTTCGCAATATCGACCGGCAGGCAGTGTATATTAGGCAGCGAAAACGCGATCTCACTTACCTCCGCAAATTTTGCCAAAACCGCATCGCCCATTGCATACAGCGTGTGCTGAACCGAAAGGCTGTCGTGACCGGCAAAGGTCTCGAGTATCGTCCGCCGGATGTCTTGAAATGCCGTGTCGGTCGCATCACTCGCATTTGCATACGTCCAGGATGCTTTTATCGCGGTAGAAAAAATACGATCGCTAACCTCAGGCAGCGTCGTATATTCATCTTTGATAAATCCAACAAAACCCGACCGCGTGGTTTTCAAAACTATGAGGTCATCGACGCCGGTTTCGACGATCATATTTTCCCGGGTCGCGTTGATATTAGCAGTTCGCTTTTCGTCGCTGCCGCGGACAAAAGAATGATCATGCTCATGTCCGCCAAATTTCATCCGCTTCCACCCGTGTTCGATAACATCGAGCCGGACGCGCGAGATCTGCTCATTATTTTCAAGGAAATGTTTTGCAAGCCGCTGGCCGAATGCATCTACTTCTTCGATCTCATCGGTCTGTCCGGCAAGGACATAGACCGTATTTTTCATCGTGTCGGTCGGCAAACAACGACTGTTATCGCCATCAGTATGGATGGCGTCAAAATCACCTTCAAGAGCTATGTTGACGGTTAAGTTTTGCAGCTCGTGGACATTGCTCGAGCGTGCGACTTTGATCAGGCGGACGCGGGACTTGCCATAATTGTCGTGGATTATTCGAGCCGTCATATTTTAGCTTCCACGGTAAGTCGAATAACCGAACGGGCTCAAGAGCAGTGGCACATGATAATGCTGCATCGGATCTTTCACGACAAAACTTACGGTAATTTGCGGGAAAAAACATTCGACACTACTTAAGAGAAAATATGCACCTGTTTCAAATATCAGCCGGTAGTGTCCGGGCAGGAATACCTCAGTTGGGGAAATAAGGTCATTTATCCGTCCGTCAACGTCAGTTATGCCATCAGCGATATCTTTCCACCCAGACGTATGTGTTTTACGCTCAAGCACGACAGGAATGCCTGCACCCGGGTTGCCTGTTGATGTGTCGAGAATGTGTGTTGTTATTGCGCTCATTTTTCCAAAAGTTTATTGAGACGTATCTCAGTTATTTTATGCTGTTCGTCCGCTGCGATACCAAGCTCGGTCTCGACTGAATTTCCAAACCGTGCGCGGGAAATAGCCAGCATTTCATCCGCTAATTTTCCACTTGCACAGATAATAAATATAAACCCGAATTTGTCTTGATACAAGCGGTTAGCGTCAGCAAGTTGCTCGCGGACATCATTTTCTGCATTGTCCATCCCGGCTTGCTCTCCGGACGACCATTCGGCTGCACGCTTATTTTGGGTCGCAGCAGGTTTACTCGATCCGATCTTCGGGTGTGCAGCAAAGGCTTCCAGCCAGTCTGCTACCGACAGTGCAAACCATATATTACCCGCAGCTTTAAACAAATTTTCGAGCAATGCGAACGGCCGCTCCGCCGTCATACGCCTTGCCCACTCGGTCGAACCGCAGCAATCGCGAAATGTAGATTCGGCTTCCGCCGCAGGCAGTTCGTTTAACCAAGCGAGGTTTTTGTATATCTGAAATTGCGGCACATCTATAAAAAACTTACGCGATCCGGCCAAAAAGCCGCAAACGACTCACCCCGCCGTCAGGAAAAATATTAAAACGGACATGCGTTATCGTCCCAATGTCAGCAAGCTCATCGGCAAAAGTATGTTTAGTATGAGCCTGTAATTTTGACATCGACAGCAGTTCACGCCACTCTGTTCCGTCGCCGCCCTCAAGAGTGCAGCTTTCCGGGTAATTACCCTTGAAATGCCACGTGTCGATCTCAGCACGAGTGATAATTCCCTTACTGCCAAGTTTAACTATGCACCAATCGTATCCTGGGCCTCGCCGACGCTGCGATTCCCAACCGTCGCTCATATCCTGTGCCAATCCCGGCATTATCAATTTTTGCCGGTGCCCGAAAAACATATCGCTCGCAAGCGGTACATCGCCGCCATTTTCCGCTGCTGCAAGGTCGATCTCGCTGTTACGTTTTTTAAGAGCATCCCAATCAGGCAGCACATTTCCATGAACACGAAGACGAGCAACGCCGCCATCTGGATAGATCTTGAATCGTAGATGTGTAGCACGACTAGCGTGTTGGATAGAAAATTTATTTTGCGAATCACCCTTTAATTCCGACACTGCCAAGATCTCCGCCCACTCAGTTTCATCACTTAGCAACTGCGAAACTTCCGGCTGGCCGTCAACGTCGCACGCCTCGATCGAGCAATGCGAAGGATAATTTCCCCGAAAAAATGCCGTATCGACCACAACTCCTTTTATCACTCCCGGCATGCCCAAACGGACAATGCACCAATCAAATTTTCCATCCAGACGCGGAGAACGGCGGC
>JAYVOS010000380.1:0-14990 GCA_043757775.1 Chloracidobacterium sp.
ATTGTTGATCTCGCGGGTTGTTTTCTTTTGTCAGAATTCGAGTTTAACAAAACTCGACTCCCGCGAGGTCAACACTTCATAGCATCAGGCCTGCGATTTTTTCAGACGAACAGGGTCAGGGACTGTGGTTCCGGAGTATGAGCGTGGGATCGCTCGTTCATTACAGCAGTTGTTGGTCAGTAGTAACTGTCTTGTGATCAAATTGATGTGCAATGAACGGACAAAATAAAATAACGAGCCGCGACAACCAGCGTTTGATCAATGCACGCAAGGCGCGCGACGGCAATGTGAGTGACCGGATCTTTATCGAGGGCAAACGGTTAGCTGAGGAAGCTCTACGGTCGGGCATAGTGATCGACGAATGCTTTTACGCCGAAGGTTTTGCGGAACCCGACTTGATGTATGCTGCAGCAGATAAGGCTGTGTTTACCGCCGAGCTGCCGGAACGTATCTTCAACTCCATTGCAGATACCAAAAATTCGCAAGGCATCATCCTAATCGCAAAGCGTCCGGTCGGCGATGCCGCTGCGATCAAAGTCAATCTCGCACACGGCTTGCCGATAGTTTTATTTCTCAAAGAGATAAACAATCCGTCGAATCTCGGTGCGATCCTGCGAACCGCCGAAGCAGCAGGCGTTGCCGGGATAATTGTTTCCGAAAACTCGGCAGATGTTTATTCACCAAAAGCTCTGCGTGCGGCAATGGGAGCGAGTTTGCGTTTGGCTATCTGGGAAAATGCTAAGTTTGACGAAGTCCTGAGCTGGGCAAAAGCGGGGAAGTTGACGACGACAGCCACAGACATCAGAGCCAACCAAACTTACACTCATATCGATTGGAAAACACCTAGATTGTTAGTTTTCGGTTCGGAGGCTCACGGCCTGACCGTTGCAGAAGTCAACATGGTCGATGAAACCATCCTGATCCCAATGGAAAACGAGGTCGAAAGTCTCAACCTCGCTGTGTCGGCAGGAATTATCCTCTTCGAAGCAAAGCGTCAAAACGTAAAGTAATGCTTATTTATTGGCGTTAGTATTCGCGTTTGTGTTCATTGCCGTTGCGGCCTTTGACTGTTCCAGTTCTTTAGTAAGCATCGTCTGTGCCGTAGTATTGTTCATCACAACCATTGCTATCGCTATATCAGACGCCAATACTTTCGCGTTGCTGGGTTCGGCCTGACCAATACGGTTTCTAGCTTCGGTAAAAGCTACTCGAGCTTTTGTGTAATCACCAGTCAGCATATATGCCCTGCCGAGAAGATAGTAATCATCGACATCACGCGGGTCACCACCAAATTTTGAGATATATACGCTAGGGTCTTTATCGACATTCCGCCTGTTTTCCTCGAATGCGCTTAGCGGAATATTAGCCGACTGCATCTCCGACAGTTGCGGAACCGTCGGCACTGTTTGAGATGGAGCCAAAGCAAAGTGATATACGCCCAGCCCAATTAGTCCACCGACCAGGATAAGCCCAACCGCAGACGCGATGCGACCCAATGATCCTGACTTTTCTTTAGCCTCTGGTTCGGTCTCTGTTGAGCCACCAAACATTGAAAAATTGTCCACTTGGATCGTTTTTGCCTGATCGTCGATCTCTTCAACGACGGCTTGCGGCTGTAACGGCTCCGCGATCGTCTCAATGATTGGCTGCGGGGTCGCTTCTGCGACAGCAGCATTTGGCAACGTCAGCTCGTGAGTATCAAATTCCAATAGGTCCAACTCATCATCGTCTGCCTTGTTCTCAAATGGCGACCGCGCCGTCGTAACAGTAGGCTCGTCGTCGTCAGGAGCAGTGCTTACAGCACTTCCCCCGATCTGAGCCGACACTTTTACTATAACTGCGGTGAGGTTATCCTCAGCTCCACGTTCGAAACATAGCCCCTTGAGATACTCGCAAATATCTACCGGATCACCGCCAAATGTCAGCACACCTTTGATCTCCGCATCGCCAACATGACGCGTTATGCCGTCAGAGCAGATCAGAAACGAGTTACCCGGCTCGATCATCATTGTTTTGATCTCAACATCGACGGTCGATTCCGCACCTAGTGCACGGCTGATGATGTTGCGGCTCGGGTGAGTTTCAGCTTGTTCCTCGGTCATGCGACCAGCACGGACCTCTTCGGCGACCATCGAGTGGTCGGCTGTTTCGCGATAAAGTTCGCCTTCGCGATCAACGCGATAAAGCCTCGAATCCCCCACATGACCAATTGTTGCGATGTTTCCGGCCAGATGGAGAGCGACAATTGTCGTCGCCATATTCGCAAGTTGGGGTAACTCATGAGCCATCTGGTGGATGGCGGCATTGGCACGTTCAATGGCAGTCCGCATTACTTGCTCGGCATCTGCCGTATCGGCGAGATTGGCAAATGCCTCGCCAATGATCTCCATAGCCATTTGTGAGGCGACCTCGCCTGCCTGTGCTCCGCCTACGCCGTCGGCGACGGCAAAGATGCCGCTCTTGCCCATTTCGAGAAAAGAATCTTCGTTTTGCGGCCTCTTATCGCTGAGTCCCCGATCGCTTACTGCGGCTGATGATATACGAAAAATATTATCCATTGATACGTCTCCAATGTGTATTTATTTTGTGTGTTTACAACAGTTATGTAGCCTTGATTAAAGTGTTACCTCAAATGCGTCTTTCTTACGATCCATAGCGTTTCTGTGCGAAAACGCCATCAACATTCCGAGCATCACAAAGCTTGTTATTAAGCTAAACCCGCCGTGGCTGACAAAAGGCAGCGTTATTCCCGTCATTGGCAAAGCTCGCGTGATGCCGCCGATATTTACCAGAGCCTGAAAACCAATGAACGCCGACAGGCCAATGCAACATAATTTGCTGAACATATCACGCGAATCGCGCGCTGTTCTCACGCCCGCGCTGACAAACACAATTAGGGCAAAGGTTACCAACAAACCGCCAAAAAGTCCAAGTTCTTCGGCTAGGGCCGAGAAGATGTAATCAGAATCAGCAACCGGTATCAGCTCGGGATAACCAAGTCCCAACCCGCGTCCGGTCGTGCCGCCCGAGGCAAGTCCAAACGTTGCCTGCGCGGGCTGAAACGCCAAAACGTCAAACCACGCATCGATATTAATGGTCTTTTGAAGGTCAGGATTTTCCTCCAACATCTGCGGCAGCGTCGGATCTTTTTCGACCAGCTTTTTATAGTAATCGTCGTAATCTTCTTTCCACCATTTTGTCTCCGGTGTCGGCGGATCAAAACCGTCTAGCCACAAGTGAAACCGCTGCTGAATACGGTTTGGTAGTATTGCTTTAACAGGTGAAGCGACAGCGGGGAGTAGAGGTATCTTGGCCTGAGTTTTATCCGGCAACGCTCCCACAATAAGGATCGACGCAATCAGAACGACGCTGCCGACGAGCACAAAACGCTGTGAAAAACGTCGGACCGCGATCAGATATAGCGTCGCGTAAACCGCACTAAACACCATCATCTGACCAAAATCTTTTAGCACAAAGAACGGCACAAACGGCAGCATCGCCATAAATACAAGCGGAACAACATCTTTGGCTCGCGGAATGCCCCAATATGTCTTTGCGAGATTTTGATACAGCACAGAAAGTATTGCGGCAAAGCCTATCAAAAAGGGAATTTTCGCGGGTTCCCAAGGGGTCATATTGCCGATAGATTTCCCGGCGTGCGACGTAATTGCCGCTAACAAAAGCGGCCCGAGCGTCAGTAACACGACCAAAAACCCATTCTTTTGCAATAACTTAAGAATATCTTCGCGGCGAATGATAATAAATGCTCCTATCAGCCCTATAAATCCTAGCAGCGGATTTACTGTATTACCCGAAAGCAGCACTGTCGAAAAGCTCTCATCGACAGGCGTCGGAGTTTCTGTCGATAGGTCTACGGGCGACGGAGGTGTCGCAGGCAGACCCATTATCCGCTTTTTCTCTGCCGAATAGTTTTCCTGTATGAAATGGAACTGTAAAACCTTAGTCTTTTGCTGTCGAGCTTCGGCTTTATCTTTGCGTGAAGTATATTCCGGGTCGCTGAATAGGCGATACTGGACCGTCAGTCCGATCGAGAAGAGTAGAACGGCCGATGTGTAGAGCGTCCAGTTGCCATCAAACCTGAGAAAACGCTTTAAGAAAATAGGCAGAATTGCAAGAAAACAAAGTAGAAAGATGTTGCGACAAGCTGCTAGTGTGGAGGTGTCATATCCACGTATCAAAGCGCCGTAATGAATCGCATAATGCGAGATGGCCGCCATGACAGCGATCAAAACGAGTATAAAAAAATGCGATGAGGTTCTGTTTTTCACTAGATCTATTTCTTTTTCTTCGGGGTTGGTTTTACCGAAGCGGGTGTTTTCGGTTTGTATTTTTCACCCAAAAGCCCCAGCATTCGGGCTTTTAATATCACATTTGCCGCTACCGGTGCGGCAGTTCCGCCACCAAACTGGTTGCCGATGTCTTCTAAAACAACTGCTATCGCAAGCGTCGGACTTTCGATAGGGGCGATGCAGATAAACCATCCATCGGTGCGGTTATATGTCAGAAATTCCTTGTAATTGACGAGATTTCCGCTCTCGTCTTTTTTCTTTTTTATGACGAACATCCGCTCACCCGTTTTCGGATCGTATCGCGGAGCGTCGTCCTTTTCGGCGGTTCCGGTCTTTCCGCCCGCCATAATGCCTGTTCCTGCAAGCATTGCTTTGACGCGTCCTCCCGTTCCACTCGATTCTTCGGTCACGGTGGACATTATTTCACGGATCGCGGCGGCCTGCTGCGGTGATAATACATCGGCAAATGCCTGCGGAGCTAGATCAGCCTCGATCTTTGGCTTCATCAAACGGCCCTGTAAATTAGCAGGGGCGGATGCTATCAGGGCCATCTGAAACGGTGTCATCTGCGATGCGAGTCCCTGACCCATGCCTTCGAGTCCGAAATCATAGAGCGAAAGCTCTTTGCCCGTGACTATCGTCGCCCTCGCTGGAGCAAGTGCCGATGCGATCCGTTTATCGCTGGTGTTCCAAATGTCCGGGAAAAAGCCTTGCGTCAAAGCGTCTTTTCGATCGCTTACAGGCATAATGCCTAACAACCGTGCAGTTTCGGCCATCCGGTCACGTCCGAGATCATTGGCAAGATGCGAAAAATACTGGTTACTTGAGACTTTAAAAGCCTCGCGGATCGGCACTTCGGGTTGGCAAATTTCGCAGCTACCGCCGGCGTCGCAGATCGGACGTGAGCCTCTCGATGGCGTGTAGCAATCCGGTGCCGGCAGATCACCGAGCAGCGTATCTTGCTTATTTGCACGAAATGCTGACATCATGGTCAGCGTTTTGAACGTCGATCCCGGAACGTAATATTCTCGCGTAGCACGGTTGAGCAGAGGCTTTTGATCTTTGTTAGCCTCAAGTTTCAGATAGGAATTGAGATTTTGAGCCTCGGCTAGGTTAAACGAAGGGTTGGAATACATCGCCAAAACGTCGCCGGTCTGTGGATTAAGAACGACGATCGCTCCTTTTTTGCCTTCGAGCTGTTGTGCAACAAATTGCTGTAGATCACGATCTATTGTCGTCCGCACGTCTTTCTGCTCAGGTTCGGGTTTGCGGTATTTGGTTAGTATTTCCCATGCCTCCGGCATCGGATCGACCTCCTTTTTGTAGAGCGTGCGTTCGAGTCCCGGTGTGCCGCGTTCGGTGCCAAGCAAATGTGCCATTTCCTTTTCGAGCGGGAAATTACGCTCGATCGTGCCATCCTTTCCGACCTTGTAATTAGCGAGAGCGGCATCCAATTTACCCGTCCGGTCGAGCATCCATCCGCGAAGCGTAGCCGCAGATGCACGGCGATTTCGCAGATCTTTGTAACTCAGCGCTTGAAATTGCTCGTTGGTATCGTCGGCGTAATATGTCCAGTAAACTTGAAATCCGAATACAGAAAAAGCGAGTATTACAAAGAATGCTTGCCAGACATAAAGTCCTCTGTTTGCAACGGTTTGCGTTAATTTTTTGCAAACTTCTTTTGGTAAATTACGCTCAAAAGTAAAGGTTGGACGGCGTAGATTATCGAGAAAAGTAATAAGGAGAAAGCCGATGAGTACGCCAAGCCCAATGAGGTATATGATCGTCAGCCCGGCAGGTGTGCGTTCGAGTATCTGTCCACCGAAAATATATTCCGGCTTAAGTTTTGACCAGTCGATAAATGTTAACAGAGTCATTCGTCCACCTCGGTTTTGGGTTCTTCGGCCAACGGTATCAACACCTTACTAGATCCATCGGTATCGTCTGTAACACGTTTTGTAAACTCAAATCCATCGATCTCGATAGTTTCGGCCTGATCGATGCTTACATCATTAGCAACAGCCGCAAGCTCATGGGGTACATACTCAAAAGCGACCTCGATCGTTCCAAATTTCACCTTGTCGTCCTTTTCCAAACGTGTCGCCTTTCCATAGGAAATACGCTGGTCATTAAGGAATGTTCCGTTCGTAGAGCCAGTGTCAGCAACGGAAAGATTTCCGTTTGGATCAACAGATAATGAAGCGTGCATCTTCGAAACGCTGACATCATCGATCACAAAAGCATTCGAACCTGTGCGGCCAACCGAGATGCTCTCACGGGCAGGGAATTCGAGACGCTTTTCCTGTCGGACACCTTTTAATTTAAATCTCGCGATGTATGTTTCGGACGTTATCTCAGAATTGTCAGCGGCTTTAGTTAATATGCTGGCCACTTTTATGCCTGGAATGGTGACATTCATCTCGACATCACTGTTTTCTTCTTCGGCAAATTTATCGAAACTCACCAGTAGTTTTACGCCCTCGGTGAAATAATCGGGTTTTACTTCGATCGCAAGCGGAGCATAGGTGTAATACAGCGAATCGTTTATATGATCGGCAGTCGCTGTGAGTAGCTCATTTTCGAGCCGTTTTATCGCATCTTCGGCATCGGTTGAGAATTTATCCCACTGCATTTTGAGCTTGATATTGTGCGGGACGACCAATCCTTTACCGGAAACTTCTTTCGCCTCGGCATCGAGAAGTTTTTTGATGCGTTCAACTAATTCGCTGGTCGCGATGCTGCTAGACGGAATCCAGCGCCGCCCTGTAAAACGATCAAACGTATCACCAATCTTGGTCAGGGCTCCGCGAAGTAGCCAGTCTGTAGAAAATACTTTTTTTGAAGTTGTTGGTTTTTCAGTCATTTAGCTAATCCTAAACGGCCCATCCTAGCTATCTTCAGCTGACGCAATTCTAGCCGAAATCGACACTAAAGAAAAGTAAATCAATATTGTTGCTTTATATAGTTAAACAATGTAAAATCTTTTTTGGAAATGTTTATTCATTTCTACTTTCATTAGTTAGTGCTCCCATATTTGAGTTTATCGCTATCAATTTAAATGGTTTTGCATCCGTCGCAAGGAATTATGAGAAAAGGGCTATTAAAAAGACATAGGGCAGAGTCGGGCTTTTCTGTAACCGAATTGCTCGTTGTGGTTGCGATCATCGCAGTGATGAGCGCGATCGTGATTTTTTACGCCAACTCACACAAAAAAGCATATCAGCCCGATGATGAGGCGACGCAGATCGCCGATATTATGCAGGAGGCACGCCAACGTGCTTTAACACAACGCAGAACGATGCGTGTCGAGATCAATCTCACGACAAATATCGTAAAACTTTACGA
The DNA here is from genome assembly GCA_043757775.1 of Chloracidobacterium sp. Taxonomy (GTDB): domain Bacteria; phylum Acidobacteriota; class Blastocatellia; order Pyrinomonadales; family Pyrinomonadaceae; genus OLB17. The sequence continues at coordinate 7,656 of JAYVOS010000380.1, forward strand.
CGAAAATATAGATGCAACGTCAGCAAGCGATGACGTCGCCCTAAAGTCATTTGTATTATTTGCTCCTACAAATGTAAAGATCGACACGCGTCCATCTGAGATCGCATATAATCCGGCCGAATCGGCACCTGTGCCAAATGCCGTCTTTAAGACGAGCGTTTACACCCCGAGTATCGGCCAAAATGTCTGCACTATTAGGTTTCTGGCAAACGGAACGGTTGTTGATGCAGGAACAAATGCTGTCGGTTCCGGGGCGGTCGCGACGGGCGTAACACTTCACATGTGGGCTCCGAATAAGATAACACCGACGCAATCAGACATCGCCAGGTCGATCACAGTGCTTGGCTCAACCGGTGTGATCCGAATGTGGGAATTCGACCACTCGTCCGCTGCGTCGAACAAATGGAAAGACTCGCGTCGAAGCAGTTCTTACGGAGCGACCGGCAACTCTGTCCCTTAGTTTGTTGGTTTGGGTAAATTAGTTATGTCCAAAAACATTTCAAAAGAAAGTGGCTTTTCGTATATAGATGTGATGATCGCGATCGTGATCATGATGGTTGGCGTCCTTGCTCTGGCTGGAGCATTGTCCGCTAATCTTGTGCGTTCGCTCGAATCGGAAAAACGCATCATGGCCAAGCAGATGGCCCTTTCCACCATCGAATCGATCCTCTCAGCGAAAGATATTCAACGGGCCGGAGTCGTTGATGGTTGGGAATCGATCCGAAACGTCATGACGACCGTGCCGATAGGCCAGTCAAATGGAATTTTTGTAATCGGTTATAACCCGGTACGTGTTGAGCCCGGCTGGGACGGAGTTTTCGGCACGGTTGACGATGCCTGTCCGGGATCGGGCCCTTGTATCGTATCCGGCCGCCCCAATAACACAAGTGCATTGGCTAATGGTTTCCAACGCGAGATAGTCATCACGGATGTTGCCGATCCGGAACGACCCTCGCCCCCAAACCCCAATACCCGTCGGCGTATAGATGTCAATATTAAATATTTTGTCAATCAGGCGACACGCAGCGAGACTGCCTCAACGATCATTACCAATTACTAGAGGAAACTTAGAATGATCTCGAATCTAAACAGAAAATTGCACCGCGAAACGTACCGGCTAAATCGCCAGGAAGGCTTCAGCTTGCTCGAATTGATGATCGCAATGGTCATTTTTTTGGTCGTTACAGGGGCGATATACGGATTGCTGCAGATCGGGCGATTTGACCGTAACCGTGCGAGCCGTCGTTCGGATGTGTTGAAAAATGCTCGTGTCGCAGTTCATATGATCGGCCGCGATGTGCTAAACGCAGGGCTCGGGTATCACCGACGCGGAGCGATCGTTCCGGATAATTTCAACAATATTTTGCTCGGCGTTCCTGCCGATGTTGACAGTGCACGAGACATGCTAACCTCGATCATTGTCGGTAACAACCTCAATACCAATAACCTCAGCGCCGTCACAACGACCCGGACAGATACTATCTCGTTTGCCTATCGTGATGTTGATTTTAACGGCGGCAATATGATCGACCTGCTCAGCGTAGGAGCGGGAAGTTCCGCTGCGGTGGCTCGGCTTACATCCAATACAGCAACTGGTGCGGTCGCGGCTCAACCGTACGACCTCTATTTGATCGAATCTGACACCTCGCAGGTCCTCGGTATGGCGACAGCAGTCAGCGGGACAAACACCTTTGATTTCGCCTCTGGAGATCCTCTCGGATTGAATCAGGCGTTGAACGGAACAGGTATCAACGGCAGCTTACTGAGGCAGTGTACGTCGTCTTCAGACACAAACTGTACGACATATTCAGCAACAGCAAAACGTGTATTTCTGGTCAGCTACAAGGTCAAATCTGACGGCACACTTGTCCGTATCGTCTATGGCAACAACCGCGGCGCTGGTTCGACGGCACAGATCCAGGAATTGCCGATGGCGTATAACGTCGAAGATTTTCAGATCAAATACGTCCTTGACGATGGAACACTGACCGACAACCCTTCGGTTGGAGCGGACGGCGTCGTCGGGACGCTCGATGACGATTGGCAGGGATTTAACAAGATCAGGCAGATGACGATAACCGTTAAAGTTCAGTCAACCGAGGTTGATGAAAAAACCGGAAAACCGGAGTCGATCACGTTCAGCTCGACATTCAGCACCAGGAATTTAGGTTACGACGCAGGATAATTTATCAGGTGGAATTATAATGATGAAACGCGCAATATTAGGTATTCAAAACCGATTTGGAAAGCTTTTATGGGGCAAGAATGGTGATCAGGACGGCTCTGCGATGATCATCGCATTGCTTGTAATGATCTTGTTGATGGGATTTGTCGCTCTCGCCGTCTCTCGGACTAATAGCGAAACGATCGCTGCTTCGAATGACGAAGCTGAGACAAAGACATTTGAGGCGGCAAACGCAAGTCTTGAAGTACTGACGCGCAATTTTAACAAGATATTTGAAACAAAACTTACGATCTCAAGCTCCGACATTACAAGAATTCAGTACCAGGTTCCACCGGTTTTTGATAACGATTATAATTTTACACAGACAGTTACGCAGACACAGGCTACAAAAGATGTCGTTATGACCGGCGAGATGTTTCAGGGATTGTATGCCCGTCGCGACGAATGGCAACTCGATTCGCTGGCCACTGACAAACAAAACGGCGTGCAGGTCGCATTGCGTCGTAAGTTTCTCAATAATCGTATCCCGATCTTTCAGTTCGGTATTTTCTACGACGACGATCTAGAATTTCACCCTGGGCCGAGATTTGATTTTGGCGGACGTGTGCATACCAATGGTTCACTATTTCTGATGGCTGGAACGGGAGTCTATTTTTCGTCAAAAGTAAGTGCAGCCAACGAAGTTTTCACGGATATCTCCAAAAACGGCACGTCTTATTCGAATTGGGGTGAAAACGTTTTCATCAAAAATGCCTCAGGCTCTTATGTGCAGCTTTATCATAATATGGGTAGCGTTCTTGCGAGCCCTGTAAATGGTAGCGCAGTAACAACCAGTCCGTTGCCGACAGCTTATTCCAACGCCAGTTGGCCGACGTTTCAAAATACTTTCCAGGGAAACCTGCTCGCACATACCAAGCCACTCCAGCTTCCGATCAAGCTAAACAGTGATATTGGTGGACTAGGAATGGATCTGGTCGAGGTTGTGAAACGCGGCAAAAATATCGGTGATCTGTGGAACAACGGTACTGGAACCGTTGCGAGCCCTAATATCGTTCCTGTTACAGCTACGACCGTCGACGACAAAGTTACAGCTTCTGATCGTTATTACAACAAGACAGGCATCCGTGTTTCGCTTGCAGACAGCAAAGCAAAACTACCGGGATGCGCAACCACCACTGGTATTGCCGTCACAACCGCTTGCGGAGTTAGACTTGACGGCGATAGTGCAGGTCAAACCGCCGGAACCATTGCCGGTACGCTACACGGCTATCAACCGAGGACAATGACAAGCGGAGGAACCCTGCCAAGTAATTATGTCGCTTCTCAGGTCAATGGTGACCGATTGTATAGTGCTAATAGCAAGGAAACGTGGATCAAGGTCGAAACCGTGGTTTATAACGCAGCGACGATCACTTATGATACCCAAGACATTACACAAGATATTCTGGCACTTGGCGTTACCGAAGCCGCACAAACAGTCGGTACGACCTTCGTTGTGACTGATCCAAACTATCTACTCAATAAGATAGACCAATTTTCGATCATCAAGCTCCAGCGATATTTGATGCAGGGTCCGGCGATACCTAATACGACGGGAGCTTCGAATCCTAATTCATTTATTTCTAACTTTACAGACAGCGGCAATACCTATAACTATGTAAGGGCCGGAACTGCCGGTATCGGCAGCTGTTCTTCTGGAACGGGCTGGACAATAGTTAACGGTGGAGATTACACCAACGGCAGCTACACATTCACCGGGGATAATTTTGCAGTTACCAGGAAAGTCGCGATTAGCGGTGTCGCACAAAACTGCGTGGCTCCGTTTCCGATCGAAATGTTTGATACACGCGAGGGCCTCTATAACGATACGCAATCTATATTTGACCCCAAAAGCTTGACCGCACCGGGATACGGAGCCAATGTTCCTTGGGCGGGCGTGATGAGTATGGTCGATATCGATGTCGCCAATCTTAAATTATTTCTCGACGGCACATTTAACTCAAACATGCCGACTGGTACGCCTTATTACACGGCGACTGGACACGTGCTTCGTTCGACCGATATTCCGCAAAATAACGGCTGGGTATTTTACGTATCAGATCGCCGCGGCGACTACGATTTCGACGGTGAATACGACATGGAGGACGTTTACGGCAATAACGACGGACTACTCCAGGACGGTGAAGATATAAACAAAAACGGAACGCTGCAGGCCGATTACACAAACGAAGCACCGAAATACACCGGCGCGGGCAGCAATATTTCACCTGACATTGCATCTGTTTTCGAACATAAATTTTACCGGAGAGGCGTTCGTCTGATAAACGGCACACAGCCTCCGGGAACCTACGACAGCACTACGCCTGCTAACACGAGAGGTTTTGCTGCGGCGGCTGAGACCGGCATTTATGTTAAGGGCAACTTTAACTCGACCGGTATTGCCAGCGTCGGCACGCCGACCGTTTCGACCGATTATCTGCCGCAGGGTACTTCGAGCCACATTCCTGCGTCGGTCACTGGAGATGCGATCATGATCCTGTCAAATAATTGGAGCGACGCCAATAGTTTTGTCAATCCGTTCAATCTCGGCAGCCGGCCTTCGACTGAGACCACTATGCGTTTTGCAATGCTTGCTGGCGATACAATTACGACGCTCAACGGCACGCCGAATCAGGGCGGCAGCGATCTTAAGATGAATGGCGGTGTTCATAATTTTATGCGTTTTCTAGAAAGCTGGGGAACTCGATTCAATTATGCTGGATCGCTGATCAATCTTTTCAATTCGCATAACAACAATGCACCGTTCAAATGTTGTAACAATGTTTACAGTCCGCCAGGTCGAAACTGGATCTTTGACGCTTCGTTCCTAGATGTAAATCGCCTCCCGCCAGGAACGCCGTATTTCCAAAACATTCAGATGACTGGTTTCCAGCGCGTGAACTAAGACTAGCAGACGCGATCATCTAATTTTTTAGCCACAAATTACACTGATCACACGAATAATAGGAGATCCTAGTTCGTGCCATCAGTGTAATTTGTGGCTAAATTTCTGTTTAGTACTTTGCGGCTTTTGGTTACTCAGAATACTAATTCGTTTTTTGAACTTATCGAGTATGTTATCGTAATTGAATCTAGGGATTATCTTGCTTTAGGGGCGGGTGATTACGAGCCAATGTTCTGATTTCGAATTTGTCACTTATCCCTTCTCATTTGTCAGATGAAAGAGCTTGTCCTGATTAACTGCCGGCTCGACCGGCGATACGATATCCGCGAGCAGCTTGGCAAAGGCAGCTATGCTGAGATATTTGTTGCCCGCGACACGATAGCTTCGCCCCAGTCACCGCACAGCACAGTTGTAATTAAGGCGCTAAACGTTTTTTTGCAGGACGATCTCGACGCTGATCTCGAACGGACTCTGGTCGAAAATTTTCAGAACGAAGCTGTAGCTCTCGACCGCGTTCGCCACCCGAATATCATCAGCCGCATCGGCCACGGCACCGCACGCGATCTACGCGGCATGGTATTTCATTATCTCGTGCTCGAATACCTTGCCGGCGGCGACCTACAGAGCCTCGTCCGAAGACAGAAGATCCCGCTCAAAGATGCTCTGAATTACATCGAACAGATATGTGCGGGTCTCGGCCACGCCCACGAGCGGGGAATCATCCACCGCGACATCAAACCGCAAAATCTGCTTTTAACGGCTGATCTCGTCACGATAAAGATCGCTGATTTCGGCGTAGCCCGCGTCAATATTTCCGATTCGCCGATAACGCGCGTCGGCACTAACATTTACGCTCCCCCTGAGCACAGCCCGATGTTCGCCGGGCAAACCGGAGCACTGTCATTTTCACAACTCACTCCTGCCGCCGACATTTATTCGCTAGCCAAATCCGCATACACGCTCATTACGGGCGAGGCTCCCCGAGCATTTGCACATGAGGCAATAACGTCTCTACCGAATGATGCCAGTGGCGAAGAGTTGTCAGACGAACTGCTCCGCGTCCTCCGCCGTGCTACAGCCAGCGATGCGAGAGAACGTCCGCAGTCAGTCGAAGAATTTTGGGCGGATCTCGCCGCCGTTCGCCAGATAGCTACCGACGGGGAATTCAGCACCGTTCTGAGATCTGACATCGCCGTGCCGCAGCCGCACGTTGCACGAGGCTATTCTCCGATAGCTCCTGAGCGGCCGAGCTTTGGCTCTTTGCCTGTTCTAAAACAGCCGATCTCCCCGCCGGTTTTGAAATATCCGGCAATACCGGTCGATGCAAAACCGGTTCAGTCAGCACCTAACAACATTGCTCCGATAAATGCAAAAGTCCCCACGACACGCGACACGCTGCTCGCAAAGCCAAAAAAACGCAAGACGCTCAAGCGAGCCGCAGTATTTTTAACGATCCTGATAGGTTTTACCGGCATTCTCTACGGCACGGCGAGCTATATGCGTGGCAGGAGCATTTTGCCAAATGTAAATAATCCGTTCACGACTAAGACCGCAACAGCGAATACCGACATTTACCTGCGGCCCTCGCCGAACACCGACAGCGACCCTGTCGGCTTAGTGACAAAAAACTCTAAGGTGAAAATTGTAAATTCGCAAAATAACTGGTATCAAGTTGATGTTATAGAGCAAGGTCGTATTCGCCCGGTGACGGCAAATGCAACACGCGGTTGGCTAAATGGTAAATATCTCGATTTAAGCGATAATTAAGTTTGGTGAGGAGTTAATAGCTTGAGCATTCTGGAAAAAGTCAGACGTTGGATTGACGGCGATACTTCGGAATTGGTTCTCGAAGAAGCGGCACGTGACGCTCAGGTCAAACCGCGCAGCAAATCCGAAGAGTTTATCGTGCAGATCGCTCGCGCCGTCGAAGCCGTGATGCAGGCCGAAATGCTGCCTCTGCCGCAAGGAACCACGATAATACCTAGCGAATATAATATTTTTCTGAGTGGGGAAGACGACAAAGAATGGCAAGGCGTCAAGCGAAAAGGCCTCGAACAGGGTCTGTATCATATCCTAGCCGAGCGTGCGAAAGAGATCGCAGGTAAGAAAAAACTCGAAACGAAATCATTTATTATCGAGTTGCGGATCGACGCAACCCTTACTAAGGGTGACGTTCGCGTACAACATAGCTGGGAAGATTCGGCGG
>JAYVOS010000381.1:0-3956 GCA_043757775.1 Chloracidobacterium sp.
GCTGACGATGCAAGAGTTGATCCAATATGCTGTTTCGGAAAGTGACGGCACGGCGAGCGATCTGCTGATGAGGCTGGTGGGCGGCCCCTATGCGGTTCACCTCTATCTCGGAGCCATAGGCATTAACGATATTGAGGTTTTGAATACAGAAAAAGAGCTTGGTGAAAACTGGCAGACGCAATACGCCAATTTTGCCACGCCAAACTCCGCCGTCACTCTTTTGCGTTCACTGCAGGAGGGCAATGGTATTTCGGAAACTAACCGCGAGATACTGCTGAAATTTATGGTCGATTCGACAACCGGTCCGAATCGGTTAAAAGGGCTGCTGCCGAAAGATACTGTTGTCGCCCATAAGACCGGAACCTCAGGCACGCAAAACGGTATCACAGCCGCGACCAACGACATCGGCATCATCACTCTGCTAAACGGCAAACACATCGCCATCGCCGTATTCGTCTCCGATTCGCCCTCCGACGAGAAAACCCGCGAAGCCGTCATCGCAAAGATCGCAAAGGCGGTTTGGGATAGGTGGAGCAAGAATTAGCCCATGAAACACACAAAAGGCACGAAATTGGAAATATTCTTTTTTCGTGCCTTTTGTGTGTTTCGTGGGTAACCGTCTTACTGCTTGCCGGCTTTGATGTCGGCGATGCGTTTTTCGAGAGCCTCGATGTCGGCGGCTTTGACACCATCGGCTTTGCCGACGACGATCGCTCTTTCGGCGGCGGCGAGGGCGTCCGTATTGCGGTCGAGTCCTAAAAGGATCGTCGCTTTTCGTGAAAGATTTTGGAAAGTCTCCTTCGTTGCGATCATTTCGTCATTTATCCTCAGAGCATCCTCAAACCAAGCATTTGCCTGTTCGGACTGTTTGTTGGCCTTTGCATAATTTGCAGCGTTGATACGCGGGCCGGGTTCGTTTGGCTTTGCGGCGGCTAAATACGCTTTCAGATGCCCGATTGTAGCTCCAACGACATCTTTGACCTCGACGGTAAAAGGAACCCTAAGCCGTTCCCATCTCACGATAAAGGTCGCTGATGTGTCAGTAACGGGATCAGCCGTAAAGGAAAGCAGCTCCTGCTGAGGCTTGCCCCAGGTCGGTACGGCTTTTACGCGAAGAGCGTCTTTTTTCGCATCGTAGCTAAAGCTGCCCCATTGGCCGTCATCTTTGTTAAAGATAAATGTCCACTCTTTTTTGCCGGGGATCGAGTGAAGGCTGTATTTACCAGCGGCAAGCGGTTGGCCGTTGATGAGGACCTCATCGTTGACGACAAAGAGCGTCGCCTCGTTAGCACCAGTTCGCCAGACGTGCCCCCAAGGCACGAGAACGGCGTCTTTCGGACGCTTATTCTGATCGTCGAGAGTTGCCTCGCCCGTGACAGGTGTAACCCATTCGCCAAAGACTTTGCGGCCTTTGACAGCCGGGCGGCTGTATGTAATCGTCACATCGGTCGTGCCGATCGTCTGTGAAACGACAGCTTTCTGGCTCGGACGCGGCACAGGCGGGCGAACCTGAGCGGACATAAATGTGGCCGCGAGTAGGGTCAATGTTAGAATTGGGATATAAGAAATTAGACGTCGCTTCATAAAAACTCCTATTAAGACATGGAACCACACATAAATACCGATAGACACAGATACGGAATAAGGCTGTAAATGGTTTCTTACCCTAGTTTATTTGTATTCATCTGTAGCTAAAACTTTCTGATCAATTATTAGTTTTCATCGTCGCTTGATTACCGTATCTCAACCCCGCGAACGGTAATAACAAGATTGACTGCCGGATCGCCTAATGCTTCGATTATTTGCAGCAGGCTTTCATAAGGGGCTTTTTCACTGGCGATAATGCCTATCATCGATCCGCCGCCGGACCCGTCCGCACTGAGCAGTTTCGCGATCGCCGCCTTTAGCTCCGCTCGCGATAGTGGACGCTGTTTTACGGGAAAGACCGGAGGCAGTGTGAAATTTGCATTCGCCGACACATTACCACCCGGATCGAGCATTCTAGACGAAAGGTTAACGTTATTGCGCGGGTTAGCGGCGGTTTGTTCGTTGAAGTAATACTTGCCGTCGCTGCTGATCTCGATGGAGGTATTGTATGTCCGTGCATAACGGAGCAACTCGGGCCTGCCTTCGTTCATGAATATTACGTGGTTGCCTGCGGCTGCCACATCGGCGTCCTTTAGGTTTGCGAGGCGTTTTGCTTTGGCCATGTCAACGTTCTCGGTCGTTACGACAATAGCCATCGGGTTTACACTCGGCTCTGGTGAACCATTATTTAGAGCGGCCTTACTGACGAGGATAGTGTCACCTGTCCCTACGGTAATTGCTTCGGACAATTGAGCGAGCCTCGAAATCGAGATCATCGGAGATGGAACGAGCAGCACGGGCGGGTTTGTATATTGGTCGATCAGGTGCTTTTGCAAGCCCATCACCCTTACTCGGTTGATCTTATCGGCTAGCGGTACGAGGCTGCTGAGTTTACCGGCAGGCTGACCGTTAAGGAAAACCTTGCTCTCGGTAACGGCCTTCCAAGGCCAATCCGATTCCTCGGACGGTGTTTGCTGACCAAGCAATAGATAGGCTCCTGCGACCGTAAGCAACGAAAACATCACCAGAATTTGAAGCCGCACTGGTAAACGGAAGGACGGAATTTTCATAATAATCACCTTTGTTTTAAGGGTTTGACCCTGTTAAGGGTTTGACCCTGAATGACTTGCCGAACTAAAGCGCTTTTATCTTAATATTAAACCAGATCATTCATCTTCTTCGTGAGCACGAACACGTCCGGATGTTACGGCTTCGTCGATGACCTTTTGAGCGAGATTGCCGGGCAGCGGGTCGTAGTGCGAAAACTGCATATGATAAGAGCCGCGTGCCTGCGTGACGGAATTAAGCTTCGATTGGTAATCGAGCATTTCCGATAGCGGAACTTTTGCTTTTATCACCTGCTGTTTGCCGCGAACTTCCATACCTCCGACACGACCGCGACGAGAGTTGAGGTCGCCCATGATGTCGCCTGAAACCTCTTGCGGTGTGAAAACCTCGACGTCCATTATTGGTTCGAGCAGCGTTGGCTTGGCTTTTTCAATGGCGTTACGAAACGCTTTGCGTCCGGCGGCACGAAAACTGTGCTCGTCCGAATCGACCGCGTGGTAGCTGCCGTCGATGAGCGTGACCTTAAAATCGACGAGCGGATAACCGGCGACGGCTCCGCTTGCGGCGGCTTCGATAATTCCTTTTTCGATAGCGGGTCGGAAATTTGCCGGAACCGATCCGCCAAATATCTTATCGACCCATTCGAAACCGGCACCACGACCGAGCGGCTCGAAAATCACCTTACAGTCGCCAAATTGCCCGCGTCCGCCGGACTGTTTCTTGTGGCGGCCCTGCACCTCGACCTGCTGCGTGATGGTTTCCTTGTAGGGAACTTTCGGGGGATGCAGCGTGACTTCGACGTGATAACGCTGTTCGAGCTTTTTGACGACCGTCTCAATATGAAGCTGGCCGCTGCCTGACAAGATGAATTCGTTGGTCTGCGGATCGCGTTCAAAATGTAGAGACGGATCTTCTTCGAGTATCTTGTGCAGGGCGGCGGAGATCTTGTCTTCGTCAGCACGAGATTTCGGCTCAATGGCAAACGCAATAGCTGCCTCGGGATATTCGACCTTTGGAAAGACGATCGGGCTTGCCTTATCGCAAAGCGTGTCGCCGGTCTGCGTGTCCTTGAGTTTTACGACGGCGATGATGTCGCCGGTCGCCGCTTCGTTTACCTTGTCGAGTGTCTTGCCCTGTATCACATGCAATGCGCCGAGACGCTCAGGCGTGTCGCGTGTTGTATTTTGCACCGTCGCGTCCGATGCGATCTTACCGCTGACAACCTTAAACACGTTGATCCGGCCGGCGAATGGATCGGCGATCGTGCGGAAAACATATGCTGAAAATGGCTCATCGTTTGA
>JAYVOS010000382.1:0-14945 GCA_043757775.1 Chloracidobacterium sp.
GTAGCTCAGATGGATAGAGTACATGGTTTGCAACCAGTAGGTCGCGGGTTCGATTCCCGCCGGGTGCATATATCATTTTTTATTGACAAAAGTACCCTATTAGTTTACTTTAAAAATGCGAACTATGTGCATTCATCCTGAGTGATTGGGCTTCGAATGTGACCTACTAAGATTGGCGGCCTTGTTATCAAGGTCGCCTTTCTTTTTGTATTCACCTCACGAAAGTCATTTCTGGCAACGTCAAAGTTGTTGGCGATTGATTCGCAGCATTCACGGAGCCAAAGTCAAACACTTCCCTGAAATGCTCCTCGAGCCGATCCTCGACCTCGGCCATATCTACGACGCGGTCGAGCAGTCTATCCATCGAAGTAACAGGTTCGCCTTCGCAGGCGATGATCCAGTTGTAATAGCTGAGGTCTGTGTTCACATTCAGCGCAAAACCGTGTGTCGTAACCCAGCGTTTTATGTGAACACCGATGGCCGCGATCTTTCCCTCGATGGTGTGAACACCGGTCAGGCCCTCGATGCGAAATGCGTCGATGCCAAAATCAGCCATTGTTCGGATCAATACTTCTTCGAGATCGCGGACATATTTATGTACATCTTCGCGCTCCGGCGACAGGCTGATTATCGGATAACCGACAATTTGGCCGATGCCATGATACGTCACCTTGCCCCCGCGGTCGGTCTCAAAAACCTCAACACCCAGGTTTTTCAATAATTCGGCAGTCGCCAGCACACCGTCATTTTTTGCCCGCCGGCCTATCGTGAAAGTATGCGGATGTTCGAGCAGCAGCAGATAATCCCGCTCGCGAGTGGCGATCACCTCGGTTTCGAGATCTTTTTGCAGCTCAAGAGCATCGGCGTAGCCAACTTTTCCTAGCCTTTTTACCTCTAAACACCGCTTATGCATTAAGTCTATGATAAGATTTCTATCAGAATTTGAACAGGACGGAAAATTTATGAAATACATTCGATTCGCTGCATTTTGTCTTATAACATTGGCAATTCTTACTGTCGCGGCTGACGCTCAGAAAAGACCGGCAAAAAAACCGACAGCTAAAAAGCCGGTCGTTGCTAAAACAATACTGCCACCGCTGGATGTGCGCGTCGCCCGCGCAAAGGTGGACAATCAGCTGTCAAACGTCGATGATTTTGTAACTAAACTTGGGCCGGTCGCTCAGGGATTAGAGGTCGCCGATGCCGACGCAAGGGCCGGAAATCTCAAACCCGCAACTGCGGCAAAGATCGAGGCAAAAAAGAATGAGCTAGTGGAGGCTATCCGCAATATTAAAACGGGTCTCAGCAGCCTGGAATCAGATTTTCGCACAAAACCCACACTGCAAAAATATCTCGCAACGATCAAAGGCATCACTGACCTCGCCGCCGCAGCCGAAGATTCGGCTATAGCTGGTAAGTTCGTGACAGCAAAAGAATCCCTTAGAGGCATATCTCAAAGATTGACCGACACCCTGGCCGTAATGCCAGTGAGTCCTCCGCTTTAAGATCAAATTCGGCGGCTCTCGCCGTGTCTGATCAGAATCGTTAGCGATAGCGACCGGGTTCTATTATGTTATTATGTGCGCGAGGAGCGTTATGGATCTCAAACCGGTCTTAAATAAAATAAAAACCGCTTGCGATGCAAAAGATATAGCGATGTTGGGTATCTTTGGCTCGGTTGCTCGGGGCGAAGATACTGCCAATAGCGATGTCGATCTGCTGGTTCGTCTGTCCAAACCGGTCGGGTTCATAGAATTTATCGCTCTCGAGGACACCTTTCGAGAGATCTTCGGACGCAACGTCGATCTCGCGACCGAATCATCTCTGCACCCACTGATCCGGAAAAATGTCCTCGCCGATCTCAAAGTCATCTATGAAAAGTAGGCATGACCGCCTCTATCTATATGATGTCCTCGAGTGTTGCGACCGCGTGGCAGATTACATCAACGGCGTTCGCGAAGAAGATTACCACGCAAACCCGATGCTTCAGGACGCTCTCGTTCGAAATATTGAGGTAGTCGGTGAAGCGGTCAAAAATCTCTCATCGAAAATAACTGATGCACATCCTAAAATAGCGTGGAGTCAGATCGCCCGAATGCGTGACAAGATCGCTCATCACTATTTTCGAATAAATCTAGATGTCGTCTGGAAGACCGCAACCGAAGACATACCAAAACTCCGCCCTCTGATCGCCTCGATCTACGAGCATTTACAAGAATAAGCAGATGCGATTGATCTTCCCCGAAACATTGATGATTTCTAGCGCAGGAAAGTCTCGCTTATATCCGGGAAATGGGAACCCTTATCATGGCTTAGGTTCCAATGGCTTAAATGACGCCAAAACGTCGAGGACTTCTTTTTTATGTGCCTCATCGGCGTAGGCTCCGACGACCTGATACCCAATGTCGCCGATGAGATAAGTTTTACCGATATATTTAACGCCGTTTGGCAATTCGTATAGAAATTCGGTACCACGGTACTTGCCGTAAGAAATCCGCTTCTCCGAAGTGATCTTTGCTCCTCCGTTTAGAGCTCCTTTCCGCGTGCCAGTCTCAATATCAACATAGTCTTGAGGACGAGGCGTGCCGTCAGGGTCAACGGGTGGGTTGTAATAGATTGTATAGAGCGTTTTTTCAAAGATCCAAACAAATGTCTTTCCGACATCGATACCCTCATCTAATGCTTTCCCTTTTGCTTGATCCACTATCTGCTTAGGCATTTGCTGTATCGCGATTGAGAACTTGCCTCCTTTTGAAACAAACACGCCATTTTCAACCGACGCACCGATATCCGGGGCAACAAACTCGAAAGAATTAAATAGCTTGTCGATAAGAGGGCTGGCACCTTCTCTTTTCGGCTGAGCAATTAACACGTAACGAAAATCTCCATCGATGAAAGTTCTCACTCTCATCTTTGTGGCGTCTAGCAGCACTTCGTATTCTTTACCCGAAACTTTACCAATGCTGATATCTTTTTCCGATAGTTTTTTAACTTTGATACGCTCAAAGTCCGCATCCAAAAGCTGGGCGGCTTGAGTTTTGCCCTCGGCGGTAGATTTCAGAGAAAAAGTACCAAAAGGATATCTATAAAATGAGAGAGAGAATGAAACCTCCGGAAAATAAAACCATTCGTAGTTTTGCTGTCCGATTGTCCCTTTCGCCAGGTCTTGATGTGAATACCGCGCCCGCAAAAAGCGAATATTCATCTTGAAACGTTTTGTGCGAGGCTCAACTTCGGAAGTTAGCAATTCGTCTTCAACACTACTGGCCAATGTTCCCAATCGGGTAAGTCTTTTAGTGTTCGGCGTAGGTTCTGGCTTTTGTGCGAGAGCTGGTGTGCCCAAAAGCAATGTAAATGCAAACAAACTGCCGACAAGGATCCTATTTACCATTAAAAAAGTATAATTCAACATTTGAGATTTGGCCCTCGTTAAAAATACTGACACGAGTTTGAAAAAAATGAAACCCTACTTTTCGCACTTTGACGTATTTTGCACACTTTGATGTATTATGCGTAGTTTCGCGGACGAAAAATATTAGAGAAGAGGAAAATTAGAATGATGACTTGGAAGACGGGATGTTAACGTCGAGAACTTAGATCTTCGACAAGAGTCTGCCTCAAAAATGAGTCGAAAGCCAAAAATTACAAGTGGTATTTTCCGCGTTACAAAGCACCATTTTGGCGTTACAAAGAGCCATTTTGAGCGTTACTGATGCCCTAAACGGCGATCACGAGCCATTGCAGGGCTATAACTCTATTCTTTACAGCAATTGACGTGTCACACGTGTAACTTTGCACCCTAAGAAAATATTCTTATCTTATATCCACCTTGTCGTCGCTTATTTTTTGAGAAATAGACGTTCTCGCCGTTATCGCAATTTAGGCGAACAACAATGTGGCGGGTAAAATTAAGGTTTTTTCAGCTCGGTCGTTTTCTTATCAGGGTCGCACACCTCAACCACACCGTTCTTAGCATTTGACGATTTTGGGTCGAGAACAGGCAAGCCCAGCTTTTCGCGGATAAACTTTTCACCCTCGGCTTCGAATATCTCACCGTTGATAATGTGGGCTTTTTTGACCAGTGTGTCGCCTTTCTTTTCGAGCAGATTAGGCTCCAAAAATATATACCATGGCGAACCCCATTTTCTGGTATCGCCGACCGCACTTCGGTAATCGTAATGCAGTGTCTTTTGGTAATCATCACGTTTTTCGGACTCTACGACGACCGGAAACGTGGTCTTCATAAAATCGAGATTATTCTTCATTGAATCGACGAGGTCGTATTCGCCGACTCCGACTATCTCAAGCCCCGCAGGTTTATATTTATCGTAGAGCTTTTGCAGGATCGGAGCGTCAAACCGCCAGTCATGGCACCACGCAGAGAAATACACGACCATGAGGAGCTTTTTGCCTTTCGAGAATTCGCGAAGGTCTATGGCATCGCCCGTCCTGACGTTTTTATATTTCCAGTTTTTATAGCTGATCTCATGTTCGAGGATCGGCTTCTGATCCGTTTGGGCCGGCGTCTGCAAGAAAACAAACAAAACAATAACTATGGTAAAAAAACTCTTCATTTTTAAATGTTCCCAATCATAGAAAAGACTATCTTCTCAGATGCCAAACATCAAGATAAAAGTTGGCGGCTAATTAAGATCCGCGTCCATCTGTGATAATCTGAGGCTAATAATTTTATGGCAGACCAACCGACAGTTTCAGATATTTTCCGCCGTGCACTCGAAATGCGCGCAGCGAATCCCGGTGCGTCATACAAAGACGTGACCAAACAGATCGTCAGCGAATTTGGCTCAGGGCCAATGCCGCAGACGGCGTTTTTGACCATTCCCGAATACGACAATATCGTCCCCGAAGAAGACTGGACCGCGGGTCTGCCGGTCGTGCTTCGCGGCATTCAGAACGAAGACTGGAACGATGTCGCACACGGCATCATCATCAGTCTCGAGCAGGTTGAAAATTATCCCATTCAATCCGGTCGTGAGGATGACCCTATAAAAGAATGGCGTAACCGCGACAAAGGCATCGCCGGAGCCGAGGACAAGGTTCTCGACAAATGGATGCCCGACGAGCTGATGGCAATGGCCAAGCGAAACGTCAAAGCGTAGCTCTTAAAATTCTTCCTTGGTTTTCACTTGGCGTTCTTTGCGGCTTTGCGTGAGGACGCCCTTTATATTCCGGGGCTCAGATCTCGAACACTAACCCATCTTTCGCCTCCAAAACTTCGCACATCGGCGAGAACTTTGCCACTTCGACGTCAAAATCCACATCGTCCCATTCAGGGTAAAAATGCGTCAGCATCGCGCGTTTTGGTTTCGCTTTGCGGATGAGATACGCAGCCTCAGCAAGCTCTAAGTGTTTTTCGACCGGCCTTTCTTTTACAAACGAACATTCCAAAATAAACAGATCGGCCCGGTTGGCAAAAGTCGCGAGTTTTTCGTCAAACCCAGTGTCCGCCGAATAAACAAGCGTTTTGTCATCAGTGTCGCGTATGTGTATCGCATGACTTTCCGGCGTGTGGGGCGTTTTCATCGCGACGGCCTCGACGCCCGGTAATATCTCAAATTTCTCTAGCTCTTCGATCTCGATGACCTCGACCGGAAATGGTTGTTCGAGCAAGCGGTAATTATTGACCTCATCAAATCTCGCTATCAACCCATTCAAACCCACAGGGCCAAATATTCGCAATGGCTTTGCCCTTATTTTCATATCTTCGGAATGCTTGGTCCCGGCTAGAAAAGATGCCAGCCCGCCGCAATGATCTAGGTGAAAATGCGAGATCCAGATAGCGTCGAGACTCGCCCAATCCAAACTTTCCTCAGTCATACGATGTATCGCAGATGCAGAGCAATCGAGCAACACCGTCCCGCCGCTCGTCTCAAGCCAATAGCCCGAACTACTGCGTTTTGCATGCGGAATCGATGTGCCTGAGCCTAAAACAACCAATTTCATAGGACAATATTAACAGGATTGTAAGGGGATAACCGGGATATTTCTTTTAGGCATTTCTTTATCCGATTCATCCCCTTTATCCCTGTTAGCCGCCTCTGTGCTAAATTTAATATATGGGCCAAGTCGATATTCTTGCTGTTTTTGCACACCCGGACGATGTTGAGCTGACCGTCGGCGGCACTTTGCTAAAGATGAAACATCTCGGCTATCGCACGGGCGTGCTGGATGTAACACGCGGCGAAATGGGCACACGCGGAACGCCCGAGGGCCGAGCAATTGAGGCTGAAGCCGCAGCAAAGATACTCAAACTTGACGTTCGCGAAAATCTAGGCCTGGCGGACGGTCATGTTTTTGTCACCGACACCGAACGAACAAAGCTCGTAAATGCGCTGCGGCGGCTAAAACCAAAAGTCATCTTGACGCACCAACTTGGCGACCCGCATCCGGACCACGATCACATTGCTCATTTGGTACGCGAATCTGCGCGGCTGGCGAGCATGAAAAACTACGACCCCGACACGGGCGGTGCCAAGATCCCTGTGCCAAATGTCGCACACAATATATTTTCACGCCGAGTTGAACCGTCATTCATCGTCGATATTTCCGAATTTCTTGATCAAAAAATGGAGTCTATCAAGGCTCACGCTTCGCAGTTTTATAACCCGGATTCCAATGAGCCCGAGACACGTCTGACCGACAGAGGTTTTCTCGCCGAGCTGGAAAACCGTTCGCGGTATTTCGGCTCGCTTATCGGCGTTGCCGCAGGTGAACCATTCTACGTTCGCGAATCTTTGAATATCCATGACCCCATCGAACTCCTTACAAGTCCGATGAACCTTTACTCGTAACCAATGCAAGCTCTCGCACCCGAAGAAATTGAGCTCCGAAAAAAAAGACGTCTCCTAGAGCGTCTTAAGGATAGACTTGCGACCAGCGAAGAGGATATGGCCGATCTTCGTGCAGTGCAGGATCAGTTTGAGGCGAAATATACGATGGGTGTCGCCCGGCTTTATGCCGAGTTTGACGAGATCGAGGCAGAAATTGCTGAAGAGGAAGTCAAACTAGTACCTGACGACGAAGAGATCAAGAAAAAAGCTGAGGAAATGCGTCGCCGTGCCGAGGAATCGGCAGCTCGCGCGGCCGCCGATGCTGAGGCCGCAAATCTCCGTTTTGACCCGACTCCTGAGGCTCGCAAAGCATATCATAGTCTCGCCCGCGAAATTCACCCTGACCTCGCTCTCGATGCCGGCGAAAAAGAAAAACGCCACGGTCTGATGGCCGAGTTGAATGCAGCTTACTCATCAGGCGATCAGATAAAGCTCAATAAACTCGTCGAGGATTATCGCAACAGCCCCGACCTTATCACTGGCGATACCATCGGCGACGAACTCGTCCGTGCGATTCGCCAGATCTCGCAGGTAATGATACGCCTAAAAGAACTTAGCGAAGAGCAGATTATCGCTAAAGCATCAGAACTTTATACTTTACGAAAAAAAGTCGAGGCCGAGATGGCCGAGGGCCGCGATCTGCTTGCACAGATGTCTGCCCGAACTCGTGTCCATATTAAAAAATCGGAGCGTCGACTGACCAATCTCCGAAATGTGAATCGTGCTGCTGAGGAATATGTAAAAGAAAAATATGGAATGGATATCGAGGAGTTTCGTTGATCATAATGCCAACTCGCCCTTCTTAAATGGCATTTCCTGCAGCAAAACCCGACGACCAGGCCCATTGAAAGTTATATCCACCGAGCCAGCCGGTGACATCAATGACCTCGCCAATAAAATAAAGACCGGGTGATTTTTTCGATTCCATCGTTTTCGAAGAAAGCTCATCGGTTGAAACACCGCCAAGCGTGACCTCGGCACGGTCATAGCCTTCGGTACCGGAAAACTGAACCTGCCAGGCATTTACCTGCTCTCCGATGTGTTCGATCTCACGATTGGAAAGCTGATTCAGCGGCTTATTATTTGCGACAAATGATTCAGCAAAACTCTGCGGCAGCAATTCTCCTAGAAAATTAACCAGGGTCTGGCGACTATCTCGTTTTGCCAGCAAGTGTTTTGTCACAGGATTTTCGGGCCGCAAATTTATTGTGACCGGCTCTGTACGCTGCCAGTAATTTGAGATCTGCAGTATTGCCGGTCCGGACAATCCGCGATGTGTAAACAAGATATTTTCACGAAAACTCTGCTTTCCCGTAGAAACTATCGAATCGATGGCTACGCCCGCATTTTTTTTGTAATTATCTCCGTCTATAACTAACGCAACCAGAGAAGGCCGCGTCTCAACGATCTTTAGCCCAAATTGCCTCGCGATACGATAG
This sequence comes from Chloracidobacterium sp., assembly GCA_043757775.1. Lineage (GTDB taxonomy): Bacteria > Acidobacteriota > Blastocatellia > Pyrinomonadales > Pyrinomonadaceae > OLB17. The sequence continues at coordinate 8,291 of JAYVOS010000382.1, forward strand.
CCGAGATCGCTGGCACCGATCTTCGCGAAAGACAGTCCGCCACAAGCAATGACAAGTTTTTCTGATACTACAACGCCGTGGCTTGTCTCGACCTCAAATGCATCTGCGTAACGAACTTCCGATACCGTACAATTGGTCTTGATCTGTACGCGGGCCTTTCGGCATTCGGCCAGGAGCACTTCGACGATCTGTCGAGAGGTGTCGCGGCAAAAAAGCTGTCCGAGCTTTTTCTCGTAAAATGCGATCTTGTGCTTTTTGATGAGTTCGACAAAATCCCGCGGCGTGTAGCCCGCAAGTGCCGATTTACAAAAATGGGGGTTTTGCGAGATGAAATTCTCGGCCCGTGTGCCCGTGTTTGTAAAATTACAACGCCCGCCGCCTGAGATGATGATCTTGCGGCCGACCTCAGCGTTATGTTCGAGCACAGCGACTTTTTTACCACGCTTTCCAGCTTCGATAGCGCAAAAAAGCCCCGCCGCACCTCCGCCAATAATTATTGCGTCGTATTTCACCTAGGCAAGATACCGCTCTCGCAGCACATCTAAGTGATGCTGGACGTGTCCGGCCATGATATAGGTCAAAGCACGGACCGATATTGGGCTGTTGCTGGCATTCCCCATTCGGAGCGACGCGGCTTCGTCCAAATTGTTTAGCATCAACAAATTTGCTTTTCTCTGCAAGTCGAACTCATCCAGCAGATCAGCAAAAGATCGGTTATTCGCATTTGAGTTTTCGATATAACCATCTTGTTCAAACCCCTCGATCGGAGTCTCGTCGCCGCGTGAGATCCGCAGGACGCGATAAGAAAATATCCGCTCGCCATCGATCAGATGGCTGAGGGCTTCCTTGAGCGTCCACTTGCCGGGAGCGTATGCAAAAGTACCTTTTTCTTCAGGCACGGTGGAAAAAACCGCGCGAAGCTTGGCACTTTGTGCATCCAAAACTGGCATCACGCCATCGCCGTCGATCAGCGAAATGTAGGTGTTGTAATACTCAGCAAATTCGTTTGCTTCAGGTCGTTTCATAATAATTGGAGCCTCTCTTTCAAAAGTCTTATATATTTAGGTTAATATTAGCAAAATGAAACACCCATCAGAGAGCGGGAAAATGAAATCATTTCTTTTATGTTTTGTATGCATTTTTGCGGCTATTCCGGCCTTTGCTCAAGGCGGCAGCAAAGTCGCACCTAAAGAGATCAAATTTGCCGCAGGCACATCGACTGCGACCGTATCAGGCTCTCTCGCAAGCGGACGAGAGGCAAACTATTTCTTTAAAGCTCAAAAGGGTCAAGAGGTGACGATTCGCAGTCCGCGGTGGAACATGTTTGATTTTCGCGTTTTTAGTGAAGAAAATTTTCCCGACGGTGATTTCGACAACTCGCCGTCATATACATTTGAGATCCCGGAAACGGGCGACTACCTTTTCTTTGTCCGAAAAAAGATGACGTCACCGCGAACTGCAAAATTTTCGATGACGATCACAATTAAATAAACCCTAAGTTTGAAAGCCCACAACAAACAGCGGGCTGGATATTAATCACAGAAAAATAGGAGATATACAGATGAAAAGAGTTTCGTTTCTTTTAGTAATAGCGTTTTTTGCTTTTGCGGCGGTTTCAACTTTCGCACAGGGCGGTAAGGCTGAGCCGGGCCGTATCAAATTTTCAAAAGGCAAGTCCAAAACCACTTTAACCGGCACACTAAAAGGCGACGAAGAGCAGGAGTTTGTCTTCGGAGCAAAAAAAGGTCAGAAAGTTTATGTGACTAATTCTGATTCGGCCAACTTTGCTTATCGCTTATTCAACGACGCTGTATCAAACGAAAGCACCGATCTAGCCGAGCCGACAATGATCTTTGTCGTTCCGGAGACTGGTGATTATAATCTGTTCGTCAGGCGTTCAAGCACGAAACCCCGTAGTTCTAAATTCTCAATATCTTTCGCGATCAAATAAACACTAAGCAAAAAAATAGCCACGGATTCACACAGATTATACGGATGAAGAATGTCTGAAATTCGCGGCTATTTCTTTTTCTTTTGTCCTGCTTCAGTAAATGAAATATCGTAGATCGCATACTGGTCCCAGCCTTTGTAATCAAAGTGCCACCACTCGTTAGGGTTGACCGTAAAACCTTCGGCCTCCATCATTCGGCGGAGTTTGTCGCGATTGGCTCGCTCTTCTTCAGTACCGCCTTTATAAGTAGGCCACGCACGCTCATTAAATTCGTCAAAACCGGACGGCATCGGTACCGCTTTACCCGTTTTGAGATCGTAAATCCCCATATCGACAGCGCAGCCCCGGTTGTGTTTTGAGCCTTTGGCAGGGTCGGCAACGTAAATTCGCTGATCGAGCGAGACGACTTCCCAAAACAATTTCGTGATCGCCCAGGGCCTGTAAGCATCGTAGATCACAGCACCTAAATGCTCTTTTTTCAATAACTTGTGAACGCGAATGAGAGCCTCCGCCGCCGGACGCTGCAAAAATGCCCGAGCCTCTGGGTAAACTGCACGTCCGACGAAGTTGTCAGCCGTCGCGTATTTGATGTCGAGTTTTATGGTTTTGCTGAGCTTAGTGAGTTCTATCAAATCAGCCTCGCGTTTATTCTGTTCTTTTGGCGGCCCGGTTTGGGCAAAGACGCACGAAACTAGAATGAGGTAAAACACCGCAACGGAAAATTTTAGAGAACCTCTTCGCCTCATTAAATAGAAGTTATATTTTCGAGTTTGAAAAAACAACGCGAAAACGCTATTTTTTAATTTAATGCAGGAAGATCCTAAAAAAATGACCTGTCCCGCTCGTAAATGGACAAAACGCGCCGGTATCATCGCGTTTCTGTTCTTCCTCGGCAAAGGCCTCGTCTGGATAGGTGTCGCCGCTGCCGGAGCATACTACACCTTCAATTGATCACGGTTTTATCGGAGCGGGGTCAGGCTTGATATCGTCGTCAAGTATCTTCACATCAGAACCGTATTTCTGATAATCCTTAAATCTGATCACATTGCGAGACTCATAAACCTTACTCTTTTCACGCATTGTAAGGCGCACATCCGACAGCGAAGGTAGTAGATATTTCTCGTCGGTGATCTTTACCCAATCGTAGTCAATGTTTCGTTTCGCCGTTCTAATGGGAAATGTGTCAGGTATCTCCGTTGATTCGCTTTCGATCCTCAGGACTCGAAAACTCTCACGATCTATCCAAATACGGCCTTTCATACCAGCAACGGTCGATTCCGTACTAACACCGGACGCGGTTATTACTTCGTGAGCTTTCTCTTTTGTGATCGAAAATTCATATACCAAAGCCTTTCGCTCACGAATAACGTCGGTATCAACGATCGCAAATTTCGTCTCGCTTTCCGGTTTGAAGATCGTCGCCAGCACTGTCACAAACTCGCCAGTCGAACTGGTTCCACCGGCCTCTTCATAAGACTCCTTTAACCGCACATTGTTTTGAATAATGCCATTCATCGATAGCAGGCGGTAATCTTCCTGCCCGGTCGAACGATAGCTGACAGCGACGACAAGCCGATCGAGATTAGTAAAATTCCCAGTTCCGGCATACGCCGCCGAACGCTGTATCTGCTGCTTGACGACAAAATCCGGCATTTCCTCGACAGCTTCGAGGGTATTTTTGCGAGCAGTCTCAATTCCCTCAGCGGCTTCTTTTGCCGACGGTAGCTTTGCCGTGATTGGATTATCTTTGCGCCTTCCGGCTTCGTCGAGAGCACGTTTGAGTTCGTCGTCGTTAGCGGTATTTGAGCGAGTAAAACCGCGAATGCCGTCCGTCACGACAAAATCGATCCCGCGTTTTCGTAACGCATCGACGACTTCGCCTTTGGTGACCTCGCCTTTCCTAACGCCGTAGATCATCTTGGTATATTCGGTCTGCGTCATTGGTCCGGCCTGCCCAAAAGCCGACTGGATAAAACAAAAAATAATAAATGCAAAAACGTATCTTTTCATCTCTATAACTGATGCTGTGTGTCAATTATAAGTTGTTTAGTGTCTGAAAGCCTTATAACTGTCCCACTGTCCCAACTGTCCCAACGTTTTTTCACGGCTCACACTTCGAAAAATGCGAAAGCGGGAAAATCCCTTAAGAACTTTCCCGCTTCGGTATTATAACCCTGAAGAAAACTAGTTAACCCATTCTTCTTCGTAATTAAGTTGCCAATGCCTCGTCACCCATGCTTCTGCAGCTGTCATGGCCGTATTCTTCCATTTCTTAAGATTTTCCAAAATGGTTAGAGCGGCCATAGGCTTGCCGGGATCGCGTTGGACACGGATGACCCGCGTCGAAACGTCGATGATCTGCTTGTTTTCGTCCATTATTCGCAGACGAACTTCGCAGCCGACCGGCGGCAATGTATCCAGATTGACCAAAGTGCTGGTCTCGCCAACATTTTCGGTCAAACCCTCGACATTGATAGTTTCGCCGGTCTCAAGATCGATCCAACTAGCCTTAATAGGCATGCTCGCAATGATGCGATGATGCAATGGCGTTTTGTATGATGTTGTAGAATAATCTACTTCTGCCATTCTATCCCCCTGATTCTTATCATAAAATACGCTTTCACCTTACGCGAAGGTCTCGTTTTAGTAAAATGCATTATGAAATTAATCTATATTTACAAAAAAGTCAAGTATTAAATTAATTACGTAAATCCCTGTATCTAAAGGGATTTGTAATATTTAGCCATAATATCTTTCTATTTTGTAACAAAAAATATTACAGAATAGTGCAAATGGCCATACCTAGAGAACTATCCTTGCTGTTCTCTGCTGGTCTCACCAAGTTTAGTTAACGTAGATTACAACCTTTATTAACCTCGCGTTTCAAGCCGTGTGTAATTATTATATATTTACACGAAAGGAACCTGATTTGCGTTATGAATAGCGTACTAAAAGGTTTAATGGGTCTAAAATTTGGTCATTGTGGTGTTCGGCAGATAGCGGCGGACCGTAAACTGTTGAAGATATTGATTTTGTGCCTGACGTTTCAAATTATTTGTGTTTTATTTCAGGCCCAAACGTAAAATCTAAAACATCACAAAATCCGAAAATTAAGACAAAAATCCAAAAACCGAAACTTACATGTCTTTTTGCATGTAAAAAAGCACTAATTGCTTTGGAAAAATTCTAATTAATGAGGTCTAAAATATAAAATGACTAAAAAAATATCAATCAATTTTTTAGCTATACTCGTGATCAGCCTTACAGCCTGCGCAGTGCAGATGATGGCTCAGGTCACAACATCAGATATCGTCGGTGTCGTTACCGATCAAGCCGGTGCAGTTGTTACCGGAGCCACCGTAACGGCAGTTCATGAACCGACCGGTTCGAAATACACGACAACGACTAATGGCGAGGGTCGCTTCACGCTACCCGGTGTTCGTGTAGGAGGGCCATACAAAGTTACCGTTACTTCGACAGGATTTACAGAGCGAAGCCTCGACGGTATAACAACTAGCTTGGGTAATGCTTCGTCCCTTAACTTTACTTTGAATGCTGCCGGGGCGAACGTTGAGGTGACCGTCACGAGCGACGATACCTTTAACGACGCAAAAACGGGAGCTTCAACCAACATCAACCTTTCGGAAATAAACATTCCGACGACTGGCAGACGTATTAACGATTTTGCAAAGCTGTCACCTTTTTACGGTGGCGGCCCTTTCGGCGGTTCGATCGCAGGACAAGACAACCGTATGAACAACATCACGGTGGACGGTTCGTATTTCAATAACTCATTCGGTCTCAGTGCTCAACCCGGTGAAAGAACGGGTGTTTCGCCTATCTCACTGGATGCTGTCCAGGAACTTCAGATCAACGTTGCTCCATATGATGTTCGCCAAGGCAACTTCGTCGGAGCGGGTATCAATTCGGTGACCAAGAGCGGAACCAATACTTACCACGGTTCCGGATACTACAATTTCCGCAACGAGACGTTTCAGGGCACAAAAGCCGGGCCCAACATATTTAATCGTGGCCAACTCGATTATAAACTCTATGGGTTTACATTCGGCGGAGCTCTACCATTCTTTAATTTTGGTGAGAACAACGGACCGGCATTTACTACGGGCAGAGACAAATCCTTTTTCTTTTTCAGCTACGAGAATGAAAAAACTTTAAGACCCGCACACACCTTTACGGCATGTCCGGTTGCTTTCAATACTCCCGGCTCCGGCTGTGGCACGGGTAGCGTATCCCGCGTCGCGAAATCGGATCTTGATGCTCTCAGCACCTTTTTGAGTACAAAGTTTGGATACGATACCGGTGCCTATCAAAATTATAATTTTGCGGTACCCGCTAAAAAGTATCTCTTTAAGACAGACTTTAACCTCAATAGCACGAATAGATTATCGGTTCGCTACTTGAGTCTCGACTCGCTTACTGATCAAAATATCAGCACGTCGAACAGTGGAGCCACTGCTGGGTTTGGTCGCGGATCGCAGGGATCGAATTATTTGAGCTTTCAGAACTCGAATTACAAGATCCGTGAAAACATTCGTTCGGTTGTCGCCGAGTTAACGACCTCGTTTGGAAGCCAGGCCGCTAACAGCCTGATCGTCGGTTTTACGTATCAGGATGAGAGCCGCCCAAACTCAACTAAGCTTTTTCCGCTTGTTGATATTCACGACATGAAGCCATTTTTGACGC
>JAYVOS010000383.1:0-3950 GCA_043757775.1 Chloracidobacterium sp.
GCCTACATAGTCGGCAGTTATTTGCGATCCCAATTTTGCGATTCGTGACTTGATCTGCTCCTGAGAATACATCACTTCGAGATTAGAGTTGGTAAATTCGGTAGTTGCCATTTGCGTCGATTCGGCTGCCATATTTTCCTAGCTGATTTGAAAGTATTGGTATTTAGAAATACTATTCAAACATTGGATAGTTTTCAAGGGCAGCGGATTGAAAGGTGATCCATTTAAGCGATTCGCCCTTGTTTACACGCGGGCTTGTGCATTATGAACGATCAGAATAAAGAAACACGCGACAGGGTCCGTGAATTGGTTCGGCAGGTGCTCGCGACGGTGCCGACCGAGGGAGAGGCTCCGTCAGCGAAGGCGACAGCCGCTAAGGTTGAGCACGTCGTCGTGAATTCTTTGCAGGGCAAGATCGGGAAAGAGTTTGACCGCGACGAATCTTCGAAAACACTGATTACGGAGGACGATATTCGCGGGCTTGAACCGGAATCGAAGCTGCGCGTTGCGGAAAATGTGAAATTCACGGCTTTGGCCCAGGACATCATTAGTGATCTGAAGATCGAATTGATCTACAAAACAATTCGAAAGAGCACTGCGAAGGTTCGTTCCGTGGCAGTCGGCTCCGACCACGGCGGATTTAAGTTGAAGGAGCAGCTCAAATCGTTTCTGACGGATTTTGGCCTGCAGGTGCGTGATTTCGGGACGGACAGTGAGGATGCGGTCGATTATCCGGATTTTGCGCATGCTGTCGCTAAATCTGTCAGTGGCAAGCAAGTGGATATTGGCGTTATTATTGACGGAGCAGGTATCGGTAGTGCGATGACAGCGAACAAAGTGCCGAATGTGCGTGCAGCGGCTTGTTATTCGGCTACACTCGCCAAAAACTCGCGTGAGCATAACGGAGCTAACGTGCTCACTCTCGGAGCCGGACAGAATAATTTCGAAGAAATAAAAGCGATCGTTGAGGCGTTTATCTCAACCGACATTTTGGAAGAGCGACACAAAAAACGCGTCAGTAAGATCGACAATATTGAAAAGCAGTATAGGAAATAAGAATTTGCCCGCAAATTACGCGAAAAGACGCGAATAAAACGAAAGAAAAGAAAATTTAATCGCCTTTTGAACAGGGTGCTAAGGTATTTTTTAGGATGCAAAGTAACGCGAATTACGACCAACTAATCGACCAGATAACCAACATGGTGCTGGCAAAGCTCACGGGCGAGGAATACTGCCCTACATTTTGTCGTGCGGATGTCGAGCGTATTGTTGACGCCGGTGCCGAGCGTATCGGAATCGTATTAGGCGAGACTGCGACGGCTCACGATTGGGCGAGTTTGATCGATCACACATTGCTCAAGCCTGAGGCAACGGAATCTGATATTAAGAAACTTTGCTCAGAAGCTGCGGAATTTGGCTTTGCATCTGTCTGCGTCAATCCCGGCTGGGTCAAGCGTGCGGCCGAGTTTCTAAAAGGAACAGGCGTTCCGGTCTGCACGGTGATCGGATTCCCGCTAGGAGCGACTTTGCCCGATGTTAAGGCATACGAGGCACGCCGTGCGATCTTTAACGGGGCACAAGAGGTCGATATGGTCATCAATATCGGAGCCCTCAAATCAGGTGACGATTGCCTAGTCGAAGAAGATATAAAAGCCGTAGTCGAGGCCGCTCACGAAAACCACATTCTGTGCAAAGTCATTATCGAAACGGCTCTGCTGACCGACGACGAAAAGGTTCGGGCTTGTGTAGCTGCAAAAAATGCCGGTGCTGATTTTGTCAAAACCTCGACCGGCTTTGCCAAAGGCGGAGCGACAGCCGACGATGTATCGCTGATGCGCCGCACGGTGGGCAGCGCGTTAGGTGTAAAAGCTTCGGGCGGCGTCAAGGGCATCGAAGACGCCAGGATGATGTTTGAGGCAGGTGCGACACGCATCGGTGCATCGGTCGGCGTCAAGATCGCGCAGGAAGCCAGTGGCATCAAATCAACAATAGTCGCAGGTAACTATTGATCGCCACTCTACTGCGGCGGGGTGAAATTATAAACAATATAGCCTTTGCCTTTTACCGCTTGTGTTCCAAACATTGCCGGTTTAAATATCGATCTTTTTGCAGCATCCTCACTATTTTGCTTGAGATACCGACTTCCGCTGCTGGCCTTTGCAGACGTTACTTTGCCATCTGTGTCAAAAGTGATATCCACGACCACTCTGCCGCCGATCTTTATGCTTGCCGCTTCCTTAGGATAGACCGGAACGGCAATTCTAATTGCCAGTTCTTTGGTCAATAATCCAAGATCGATAACATCAGGGATCACAACAGGTGCTGCAACTGTCTGTGCAGCAATGGGGTCCGACTTTGGTTTAGCTCGTTCCTGAGCCTCGGCGACGCGGTCGTTATATGCTTTGGCAGCGGCATTTGCCGGTTCGATCTCTAATGCTTTGCCGTAATCTCCGGCGGCTAGGTCCAAATTTCCTCGCTTTTCATACACCAGTCCACGCCCAAGCAGCGAGCCCGGAGCTTTCGGGTTCATTTCGATCGCTTTGTTGTAGTCGGTGAATGCAGCGTCGAGATCATTTTTTGAAAAGCTTACATCAGCCCGCTTTTCGTAGAAAGAAAAATCGGGCGGAGCTGGAGCCACCGGCTCCGTTTTTGGTTTTGTCTCTACAGTTGGAGTAACTACAGCCGATGTCTTAACGATATGGCTTTTTTGTTTGATGGACTCGATAAGATTTTTATCAGCACCTGTGTCTTCTAGCTCTTTCTCGATCTCAGGGGTAAGCGAAAAAGTTACACCGCGGACGAGAACGGCATCGGCGATTATCTTGTTGCGGTCAGATAATGTGACTTTTTTGGACCTGAGAGCGATCACGATATCCGCAAGCATTAGCTGGTTGGACTGTGCCGCTGTGATATTCGCAAACGCGGTGAAAATAAACACGAGTCCGAAGATCGACGTGAGTGTCAATGTCGCTCGAGATGGGTTACTGAATATATTTAAAGCTATCTTTTTCATAGGTGCCTCGGTCTATTTAATGATCATTTATCAGGTCGTCAACGGTCACGGCTTTTTTAACGGGAGCAGCCTTCGCAGTCTGGACGACAGGTTGTTTCTTAACTTTTTCTTGAACCGCAATGGTCTGGTTCGGTTTTATAGCTTCTTTAATATGTGTTTGCTCCGCGGTTGCTGGAGCCTGAATTTCAACTGCCGGTTGGTTAGCAATTGTTGACTCGCTCGGCGGCGGAGAGACGGTTTCTGGCTGCGGAGCGGCGATCATTTGCTGTGTTGCTATCGGCTGATCGGTGGATGCAGGACCGGACAAAGCGAATTGCCAGATTCCAACACAAGCGGCTAATACGGCTACGGCTGCAACACCGAATACCGGCAAACGCCAGCTTGGTCCGCTTTGTTCTTGTTCTACGTCCGGAGGGGATATTGATTCCACGCTACTATTTTGATAGGTGGTAACGGCTTCAGTTCTGCGACGCTCAAGAATGTGTGGAAATGCAGAAATCTCGAGAATCTCCACCTCATCATCCGGTAACGCCGGCTGTGTATCCGTGGTCACCATCTCATTCAAAGGCGTGTTGAATTCGTTTACTTTGTCAGCGAGTATCTTTGCCGCCAGTCCGCGTGCGTGAATCGCCTCTTGGTCTTTACGCTCATTTTCGAGGCGTTCAACTTCGAGTTTCTGTTGAGCCGTCGCGGCTTCGCGATTTAGCCGATCTTCCTCGGCTTTTTGCAACTGCATTTTTTCATCCAGCTCGAGCCTGCGTCTTTCAAGCTCTTTTCGCTCAGATTCGAGACGTTCTTCTTCGGCTTTGATCTCAAGCAATGTCGCCGCGGGAATGGAACTGGTAGGGTGCGGCTCAATAACGGAGAGCGGGATGTCTAACAATTCGAGGACGGGTTCTGCCGTTGGGATAATGTGTATCTCGCCACTTACATTAGA